>NZ_KB291346.1:0-26918 GCF_000318275.2 Capnocytophaga sp. oral taxon 332 str. F0381 | reverse complement strand
CCCTTTTGGGGAGGGGGAACGGGGGTGGGGACTTTATTCAGAATTCACTTTATATCCCCCACACAGCACTACTGCGCACTGCCCCCTCCCTTTTGGGGAGGGGGAACGGGGGAGAGGACTTTATTCACAATTCTTCCCCCCTCCCACTTGTTCCTTGAGCGAAGGTTCAGCGAAGGATGAGCGAAGGATCAGCGAAGGATGAGCGAAGGAAAGTCGGCGAGCTGGCGCAGCCGAGTATGTGACGAAGAATAAAAGCCAGTGCGGCTCGCACCGAAGGATAAAAGCCTGTGCGGCTCGCACCGAAGAATAAAAGCCAGTGCGGCTCGCACCGAAGGATAAAAGCCAGTGCGGCTCGCACCGAGCTGGCACAACCGAGTATGTGAAGCCAGTGCGGCTCGCACCTTTCCTAACGCACTACTCATTAAAAAATAATCATCAATCGTTAACCATTAATAATTATTTTCGTACCTTTGCCGAAAACAAGCAAACTTATCAAGTGTTCGTTGTAGTATTAGAAAATATAAAAATCGCTATCAGTGCTATCAAAGCACAGTTTTTGCGCACGATACTCACCGTGGTGATTATCGCTATCGGTATTACTGCCTTAGTAGGTATTCTCAGTGTGATTACAGCCCTTAGCAATACCCTCGAAGGTAATTTTTCTTCTATGGGTGCCAATACTTTCCTCATTACCCGCTATCAGTATTCACAACGAGCCGAAGGCAGTGGCACTACCCAAAAACCGCACCCCCTCATCACTTATAACGATGCTAAAAACTTTAAAGAACAATTGAGCTTGCCTTTTGCCAAGATAAGTATCTCGGTAGATGCAGCTTCTTCACTCGAGGTAAAATACGAAAACAAAAAAACCGACCCGCTGGCACGTGTAGTGGGGGTAGATGAATACTATATAGCGAATTCCAATCTCACTATAGAGCAAGGCAGAGGCTTCAGCGATTTTGATATACAAAACAATGTAAATGTATGCGTAATAGGAGTTGATTTTACCACGACACTCCTCAAAGGTGTAAACCCTATAGGCAAAATTATTTCAGTGCGAGGTACCCCCTTGCGCATTATTGGCGTTCTCAAAGAGCAAGCCTCCTCATTTGGTAATTACGAAAATTTTCAGGTACTAATACCCTTACAACTCGCACGGAATATATTCCCTATAACAAATTTAGATTACCAGCTAAAAGTAAGCGTCCCTACCAAAGCCCAAATGGATTTAGCTGTAAATGATGCCGTACTTACAATGCGCAGCCTGCGAGGCTTGTCGCCCTTGCAAGAAAACAATTTTGGGATAGAACGCAGTGATGACCTTCTGCAACGATTGGGCGAGATTACCAATGTACTCACCATTGCGGGCTTTCTCATCGGGCTGATTACCATTTTAGGCTCTTCTATAGCCCTGCTGAATATAATGCTCGTATCGGTAACCGAACGCACTCGTGAGATAGGTATCCGCAAGGCTTTAGGAGCCAAACGCAAGCTCATCACCTTGCAGTTTTTCACCGAAACACTAATGATAGCACTATTAGGTGCTTTCACGGGTATCGTGTTGGGGGTCGGTTTAGGCTATGTAATTGCACAAGCTGTTCAATTTCAGTTTGTAATACCTTGGGGAGTGATACTCATTGCCATTGTTATTGCGCTGGTAGTAGCTGTAGTATCGGGCTTGTATCCCGCTATCAAAGCTTCAAAATTAAACCCTGTAGAGGCACTTAGGTACGAATAGTTTTTTGAATTATAAATACGAATGGAAACATTGCGATTTGACAATTTACAGATAGAAAACCAACAGGTACACCTCCCTCTTCCCGATGGCATTCAGCTCACTATCAAGCGGGAGGATAAGAACCACCCATTGGTATCGGGCAATAAGTTGCGAAAGCTGAAATACAACATACAACAAGCATTGGCTGAAGGCAAAGATACTATTCTTACTTTTGGTGGAGCTTACTCCAATCATATCGCAGCTACTGCAGCTGCAGGCAATTTAATGGGGATAAAAACCATCGGAGTGATACGCGGAGACGAATTAGAATGTGAAATTGACGTTAATCCCACGTTAAAGTTTTGCAAAAGTTGTGGTATGCAGCTCTTCTTTGTCTCGCGTAGTGATTATCGTAACAAAACCTCGCCTCAGTTTTTAGAAATGCTTGTAAATCGTTTTGGCTCAAATGTTTACATAGCTCCCGAAGGCGGCACCAACGCTTTAGCAGTAAAAGGCACTGCCGAGATTCTTACCCCCCAAGATAGCGCTTTTGATGTGATATGCACCGCTGTAGGTACAGGCGGCACCATAGCAGGACTAATAGAAGCAAGTGAGCCACACCAAACAGTTATAGGCTTTCCAGCCCTAAAAGGCGCTGATTTCCTTGAGAATATCATCAGGCAATACACCCATAAAACCAATTGGCATTTGGTGTATGATTACAACTTTGGCGGCTATGCCAAAGTGAATGACGAACTCATAAATTTTTTAAATGATTTTAACAATTCAACGGGTATCCCGTTAGACCCTATATATGTAGGTAAAATGATTTTTGCTATCTTTGCCCTCGCAAGTAAAGGATATTTTGCACCCAATACCAAAATATTGGCAATACATACTGGAGGCTTGCAAGGTATAAAAGGAATTAATAAAAAAAGAAGAGCAAAACAAAAAATTATTTTGAATTATGATGAGACGATTTAGTTTGCTATTGCTATATCTGTTTGTTTTTTCATCGTGTTCTGATAAGTATTACAAGAGTAAGAACAACCCTCACACGGTTTCCTACCGAGGGCAGCGTACTGTTGTAGAAACTAAGAAACCCACACACATAGAACTAACACAACGCACTAAAGCTTTGGTAGAAGCACAAAGCATTCAGAAAGATTTCACCGAAGACGACTTCCACGAGGTGCCTCCACCTATGAGGGTTACCGAGTCGGTTACTAAGGAATATATCCAAAAGTATAAAGACATTGCTATGATTGAGATGATGCGCTACAAAATCCCAGCAAGCATCACTTTAGCACAAGGTATTTTAGAAAGTGCCTCCGGACAAGGGCGATTAGCACGACACGGCAAAAACCACTTCGGTATTAAATGCCACGCTACTTGGAACGGAAAAACTATTACTCACGATGACGATGAAAAGCGAGAGTGCTTCAGAAAATACGACAACGAAGAACAGTCGTTTGAAGACCACTCTACTTTCCTCAACAAACGAGGTAGATATTCTTTTTTGTTTGATTTGCTTATTACCGACTATGAGGCTTGGGCGCACGGTCTTAAAAAAGCAGGATATGCTACCGACCCTGCCTATGCAAGAAAACTCATAGCCCTTATACAAAAATTCAACTTGCACCAATACGATTTGCAAGTGGTTGCCGAAATGAAACAATCAAGCCTCACCTTTGGTTCTGATATCGTTTCTACACCCACCCCCAAATTGCCGCAAAACACCACAACCCCACAACCCGATGATACTGCTATTGCCAAAAAAACAGTAACACGCAACACAACCCCAAAAACAGAGGTAAAGGAAACTCCTAAACCTACTGAAAAAGAAATTGCTAAAACTATAGAACGAAAAGAAACCCCCAAACAGCAACCACAAAAGCAAGAATCGTCTAAAAATCTACCTCCTAAAAAAACAGAGGTAGCTGTTACCCCCCCTCCTGCCGTAAAAGATTACTATGAGGTGCAAACAGGCGACACGCTTTATAAAATAGCCCGCGAGCAGCAAGTGCCCGTAAAACAATTGATGAAACTCAATAATTTAGACGACCTATCAAGTAGTAACTTGCGCGTAGGGCAACAAATACGCATCAATTAATGACATTTTCAGCCTTAAAAAACTTTATTTACCAATCCCTGAATAGCCTCTACGACCCTGCGGAAATACAGGCATTCTACTTTTTACTGCTTACTCATTACGGAAAATATACAAAAACAGAACTATTGGCAGCACCTGATACTATGGTTGCAGCCAATAGTTTGGTGCTTATAAAAAAAGCTGTTGAAGCTCTTAAAGAATACGTACCTATACAATACATATTGGGCGAAACGGAGTTTTATTCACATAAGTTTATCGTCAATAAAGCAGTACTAATACCTCGCCCCGAGACCGAAGAGTTGGTAGACTGGGTGCTAAACGAATTGAATACAGAAAAACACCCCCTAAGCATTCTAGATATAGGTACCGGTAGTGGTTGTATTGCCATATCGCTGGCTAAAGCACTGCCACAGGCTTCAGTAACAGCTATTGATATTTCGGGCGAAGCCCTTGCAGTAGCTCAAACTAATGCTGCTAATAACGAGGTAACTATTCGCTGGCAGCAGCAGGATATACTCGCTACGCCTTCACTCACAGAGCAATATGATGTAATTGTATCTAATCCCCCTTATGTACGTGAGTCTGAAAAAGCACAGATGAGCGCCAATGTTCTCAACTACGAACCCCATACAGCACTATTTGTTGGCGATGAGCAACCTTTGGTATTTTATGAGCAAATAGCCTCTTTGGCACGCACAGCTCTTAAAGAAAACGGGAGACTGTTTTTTGAAATAAATCAGTATTTAGGGGAACCAATGAAGGCGATGCTTTTACAAAAAGGATTTAGCAAAGTAGAAATAAGAAAAGATTTATCAGGAAATGACAGAATGATATTAGCAAAACGCTAATTTTTAGGTGGAATTTACGAATGAAAAAGAAAAAACAAGCGAAAAAGAAAATAGAAAAACAATTCAAAGCCCTTTCGGCTACAGTTTATTTAGCAGGAGGTTGCTTTTGGGGCACAGAACATTTTTTTAAACAAGTACGCGGTGTTATAAAGGCACAATCGGGGTTTGTGAATGGGCATACCCCTAACCCTACCTATAAGCAGGTAAGTACAGGTACTACAGGCTATGCCGAGTGCGTTGCTCTTACTTACGACCCTACAATTCTGTCATTCAAGAAAATACTAACTCTTTTTTTTAAAACTATAGACCCCACGAGCCTCAACAAACAAGGTGATGATGTGGGAACTCAATACCGCACAGGCATCTATTATATAGATACGCAGCAACAGCAAATTGCCCAAAGTGCCCTCAAGCGTTTGGCAAAAAGCTATACACAGCCTATTGTGGTGGAGTGCGAACCTTTTCGCGCTTTCTATCCTGTTGAGAGTTGGCAAAATGACTATTTAGATAAATTTCCAAATGCCGAATGCCATATAGCCCCAGAGGTGCTGACAAATGCTAAGATGGCAAATCCTATTCGCTTATCGGGCAAACGGCATAGTATCAGAAAAATGCGCAAGAAGTTATGATAAAATCATTGCTGTCCAAAATATTTGCTTCTATCGTAAAAAAACAGATAGATAGTTGGGCAAAAAAACCAATAGAAACACAACAAAAAGTGTTTGAAAAGCTCATTACCGATGCTCAAAACACAGCTTTTGGCAAAGAACACCACTTTGCCGAGATTAAAACTTATGAAGATTTTGTAGCGCGTGTGCCTATACGCGATTACGAGGCACTGCGCCCTTATATAGATAGGGTAGTGGAGGGCGAAAAAAATGTGCTATGGCGTGGCAAGCCGCTCTATTTTGCTAAAACTTCAGGTACTACCAGTGGGGCTAAGTATATCCCTATTACCAAAGATTCTATGCCACACCACATACAGAACGCTCGCAATGCTATATTGTGCTACATACACGAAACCAAAAAAGCTGATTTTGTAAATGGCAAAATGATATTTCTGCAAGGTAGTCCTATACTTAGCGAAAAGAATGGCATCAAAGTAGGTCGCCTTTCGGGTATTGTAGCCCACTACGTACCTGCTTATCTGCAGCGAAATCGTATGCCTTCTTATAAAACAAATTGTATTGAAGATTGGGAAACTAAAGTAGAAGCTATTGTAACAGAAACTTTTTCTCAAGATATGACCCTCATTAGTGGTATTCCTTCGTGGGTACTGATGTACTTTGAGCGTCTTTACAGTCGTGCGGGCATAAAAGTAGGTAAATTGTTTCCTAATTTTAATCTTTTTATTTACGGGGGCGTTAATTACGAACCTTATAGGCAAAAGTTTGAACACCTTATAGGGCGAAAGGTGGATAGCATAGAGCTGTACCCTGCCAGCGAGGGCTTTTTTGCCTACCAAGATTCGCAAACTGAAAAAGGAATGCTTTTGCAACTCAATTCGGGGATATTCTATGAGTTTATAGAAGCTGATAGTTTCTTTACAGAGCAGCCAAAGCGTATTCCACTGAAAGAGGTACAGCTGGGGGTGAATTATGCACTTATTATTTCTACCAACGCAGGTTTGTGGGGTTATAATATAGGCGACACTGTTCAATTTACCTCGTTGGCGCCTTACCGCATCGTAGTTACGGGGCGTATTAAACATTTTATTTCGGCTTTTGGCGAACACGTGATTGCTAAAGAAGTGGAAGAAGCTATGCAGGTAGCTTTGGAAGCTACAGGGGCGCGCATTACCGAATTTACAGTAGCCCCCCAAGTGAACCCTGTACAAGGCGAATTGCCCTATCACGAATGGTTTGTAGAGTTCGAAACAATGCCTAAGCATATGAAAACTTTTGCCCGACTTATAGACGAGGCATTACAAAAACAAAATATGTATTATTACGACCTTATACAAGGCAAAGTACTACAACCTCTCAAAATCACTAAAGTGCCAACGGGTGGTTTTGCTGCCTATATGAAAGCGCAAGGTAAATTGGGCGGACAAAACAAAATACAACGTTTGGCTAATGATAGAAGCGTAGTAGAACAATTAAAACTATGAAATACAGTAAAGAACACACTTGGGTAACCATTGAAGGAGATACCGCTACTGTGGGTATCTCACATTTTGCACAACAGCAGTTGGGCGATATTGTTTATGTGGATGTGGAAAGCGTAGGTACTACTCTGGCGCAAGATGCTATCTTTGGCACTATTGAAGCTATAAAAACGGTTTCAGACCTTTTTATGCCTATTGCAGGTGAAGTTGTAGCCTTCAACGAAGAATTGCTTCAGCATCCTGAAAAAGTAAACAAACACCCTTATACCGAAGGTTGGATTATTAAAATAAAACCTACCCAACCGCAGGAATACGACCTTTTACTATCGGAAGAAGAATATAACGAATTATATGCTCAAGTATAAATACACTATTCTATGGGCAGTGTGGGTGATAATTATCGTTACACTCTGCTTTATTTCGCCGCCCCAAGTGCCTGATGCGCCTCGCATTCCTTATTTAGATAAAATTGCCCATTTTGGGTTCTATTTTGGTTACACTTGCCTATTTATAGCAGCGTTTTACAACGAAACAAAACGCTTTCACAGCACCAAAAAATGCTTCTTATGGGCTTTTATAACGGCTGTAATTTTGGGCGGACTGATAGAGCTATTGCAAGGTTCCTTAACCGTAAATCGCAGTGGCGATATTATGGATGTGTTTTTTAACACTTTTGGCACAATTGTTGCTTTATGTTTTATGACAAGATTCCGAGTACTCTTTAGGTAATTGTCAAGAGGGAAATATTTAATAACTTTTTTAAAAATCATCATTATGCAACCTAAAAAAAATCCGAAAGCCGATTTGGCAAAAAGTAGTGGGTTGTTCTTTGCGATTGGTTTTGCTATAGTTTCTGGGCTTACCTTGTGGGGTTTTGAAGCTAAGGTGTATGACAAAACTGTAAAAGACGACCGCCAGAGCGAGATGAATAAGCAGCTTGATGAGGAACAAGAGAACTTCGTAATGGAAGCTCCTGATACGCCTCCGCCACCACCGCCACCACCGCCACCAGCAGTAGTAGAAGATGTGAAAATCGTTGAAAACGACGCTAAGATTGAGGAAGCTCAAATTGCTACTACTGAAACTAAAAAAGAAGACAAAGTGGCTGACGTTAGCACAATTCAATCTACAGATACAGCTGTAGAAGATGTGCCTATTGATGTGCCTTTTACAATTATTGAGGACAAACCTATGTTTGAAGCTTGCAAAAATGTTCCTAAAGACAAACAATTTCAATGCTTCAAAGAAAACCTTGATAAGCACGTTAGCAAAAACTTTGTTTATCCCCCTGCAGCACTCGAAATGGGTATTCAAGGTAAAGTAAACGTAAGTTTCCGTATCAATACCGATGGTTCTATTACAGTGCTTGGCGTACGTGGTACCGATAAATTACTTGAAAACGAAGCTAAACGTATTATAGAAAAACTCCCTAAATTGATACCTGGTAAGCAACGTGGCAAACCTACACCAGTTACTTTTGCTTATCCTATCAACTTCAGACTTCAGTCTTAAAACAAAAATACATATATGCGCTTTGCCAAAGGAACTAAAACCTTTGGCAAAGTTTTTTTTTCTAATATAGTGTGTAATTAAAAAAAATAACGTATATTTGTACTCTAAATATGAGGATTACGCCTATGGTTACTGAAAAAGATTTAGAAGCCTTGCTCAATAAAGTAGATGAAGTGGTTGATAAACAATACAGCTTCATCAAAGAAATGAAAGGCATCAAGCAAACAATATGGGAACTGAGAGCTACCGCTCGCCCTGAAGTAGTGGCAACAGAAGAGGTAGTTGAAGCTCCTATGACAGTTCCTGCTACAGAAGAAGTGGTAGCTGAGGCTCCTACTGTAGAAGAAGTAGTGGCTGAAGTACCTTCTGTTGCAGAAGAGGTAGTAACTGAAGTGCCTCCTATCGTAGAAGAGACAGAAGCCGAAATATCTCCTGCGGCAGAAGAAGTAATACCCGAAGCTCCTCAAATAATAGAAGAACCTAAGAAAGCAGAAGCACCAGCCTTTGAAAAATCTATAGGTGATATGATGGGGCTAAAAACCGATTGGGATTGGGAGCGTTTTATAGGTGAAAACCTGTTTAGCAAAATAGGAATTGCTATTATACTAATAGGTGTGTTTATAGGGGTAAAATACTCTATAGACCATAACCTTATCAGCCCTGCAATGCGCCTCGCTTTAGGCTATCTTACAGGCGTAGGGCTCTTTGTTTTTGGAGCTATACTCAAGAAAAAATACACTAGCTTTAGCGCTGTATTGGTGAGTGGTGCAATGGCTATATTCTATTTTGTTACCTTTGTGGCTTATACGATGTTTGGTTACTTTGGGCAAGAAGCTACCTTTGCACTGATGTTTCTCTTCACCGCTTTCACCATAGCAGCAGCTCTTAATTATAACCAAGTAGTGATTGCCATTATAGGGCTTGTGGGTAGCTATGCAGTACCTTTCTTGCTGAGTAACAATTCGGGGCGTGTAGATATCCTATTTATCTATACAGCTATTATCAATGTGGGAGTGATAGTAATTTCCTTCTACAAGCAATGGAGGTCGCTGTTTGTTTCAGCATTTTTAATCACTTGGCTATTACTGCTCTCTATGTGGGGGCTTGCCTATCAGCCTGAACACTTCGGGGCATTTTTTAGTTTCAGTATCGTTACATTCTTAACGTTTTACGCTTCGTTTATTGCTCAGAAAATACAAAAAGGGGCAGAGCTTAGCAGTATAGATGTAACTGTATTTTTAGCCAATAGCTTGTTGTTTTACAGCATAGGAGCTTGGCTGCTAAACGAGCAGTACAACCCTGCACGTACTCCTATAGCACTCTTTACCCTTGCTAATGCTCTTTTACACTTTGCTATAGCAAGTTATTTTCACCACAAGCAAGTGCATACAAACCTCAAATACTTGGTGCTAGTATTGGCGTTATCTTTTGCTACCTTGGTAATCCCGATACAATTTGAAGGTACGTGGATAACTTTATTATGGAGTGTAGAGGCAGCACTGCTTTTTTGGTTTGGAAGAACAAAAAAACTGATACTGTATGAACGCATCAGTTATGCAGTGATGACCTTAGCCACCATAAGCTGGGTGATAGATATATCAACTTTTGACTATACAGTACCTTTTGCTAATTCATTATTTATTAATTCATTGCTTTATAGTGTTGCTATGGGCTGGGTGGCATATACCCATTATCGTCATAAAACAGATAAGGATTACAACACTTTAGCAGTGGTTTTCAATGCGCTTTCGGTAATACCATTTTACGATACCTTTACAAGACAAATAAACTTGCTTTGGGAATTGAGAGCTTTGCAATTTAATAATGGTGTGTTTGATAATGTGCTACACAATGATGCTGAACTCTTTAAGCAATCATCAATAATTATATATACCTTGCTCTTTGTGGGGCTTTACAGCTGGATAAATAGACGATATATGAAAAGCAAACTGCTTGCCGAAATACAAATAGTAGTTGCTTTTCTTATAGGAATAGTGTTTATAACGCTTGGCTTGTACAATTTCAGCGAATTGCGTGGGCGTTATATTGCGTTTTATAATGTATATCAACTTTCGTGGTGGTTCTTAAACGTGCGTTATATAGGAATTGCAGCCTTTGCGGTGCTGTGTTATACAATCTATCGTTTGCAACAATATTTGGAATTTAAAGAGCAACCCAAGAAAGTATTGGAGCTGCTATTCCACTTGGTGTGTTTGTGGATAGGTAGTAGCGAACTTTTGCATTGGACGGAACTATATGATGCTACAGCTAATTATAAGCTGGGTCTCACAATTTTGTGGGGGGCTTATGCTGTACTACTGATAGTTATGGGGATATTCAACAGCAAAAAATACCTACGACTATCGGGGATTATACTTATTAGCTTTTGTGTGCTGAAGTTATTCTTTTACGATATTACTCATTTGGATACTTTGCGCAAAACGGTGGTATTTGTATTGTTGGGCGTACTACTAATGATAGCTTCCTTCCTTTACAATAAATACACTGCTAAAGACAAGGACAAATAACTATAAATTCACCAAAATTTAAGTAGGTAAATACCTATGAATAATAAAGAGCGAAATAGACAATCGTGTTAAAAAAATAATTTTTTTGTAGTAAATCAAAAATAATTATGTATTTTTGCGCCAAAATTTGTACGGTTGCGCAGTGATTGCTTTTTATCATAGAGCGAACAGCGCAAAAAACGTACATAAAAATTAGTTAGTAATGAATAAAATAACTGCTGCCATTACGGGTGTAGGAGGCTACGTCCCTGAAGATGTACTTACCAACGCTATGTTGGAAAAGATGGTAGATACCAATGACGAATGGATATACACACGTACGGGCATAAAAGAAAGACGTATACTGAAAGACCCTAATAAAGGGACTTCGTTTTTGGCTATTCAGGCAGCTAAAGACTTGATAAACAAAAAGGGAATAGACCCTAAAGAAATTGATTTACTTATATTGGCAACAGCTACTCCCGATATGCCTGTAGCACTCACAGGTCCTTATGTAGCTACACAAATAGGTGCTACCAACGCTTTTGCGTTTGACTTGCAAGCGGCTTGTTCTAGCTTTTTGTTTGGGGTATCATTAGCAGCCAAATATATAGAATCGGGACGTTATAAAAAAGTACTTTTAGTGGGTGCTGATAAAATGTCGTCAATCATTGATTATACAGATAGGGCTACTTGTATTATATTTGGCGATGGCGCTGGTGCTGCACTTTTTGAGCCTAATTACGAAGGCTTAGGGGTACAAGATGAATTGCTAAAAAGTGATGGCATAGGGCGTAACTACTTGTATATAAAAGCGGGTGGTTCGTTGTGTCCTACTACAGCAGAAACGGTAGCTGCCAAGGAACACTTTGTGTTTCAGGACGGAAAAACAGTATTTAAATACGCAGTTACAGGTATGGCAGATGTAGCAGAGGAGCTTATAAAACGCAATAGGTTGACTAAAGACGATGTGCAATGGTTGGTGCCACATCAGGCTAACAAACGTATTATAGATGCTACTGCTGATAGAATGGGGCTACCTGCGGAAAGGGTGATGCTGAATATATACAAATATGGTAATACTACTTCGGCAACTATCATTCTTGCCCTTAATGATTACGAAAAACAACTAAAAAAAGGTGATAACATAGTAATGGCTGCCTTTGGTGGTGGCTTTACTTGGGGAGCACTTTACTTGAAATGGGCTTACAACAGCTAAATATATAATATAAAAACAACGATTGAGCAAAATAGATAAACACTATGGATTTAAGAGACATTCAAAATTTGATTAAATTTGTTGCAAAGTCAGGTGCGAGTGAGGTGAAGTTGGAGATGGATGATGTAAAGATTACCATAAAAACAAACCCTGATGAGACCAACAGAGAAGTATATGTGCAGCAATTACCTGTAGCTCAGCAGCTACCACAGTTGTCTATCCAACCACAACAAGCCTTACAAACACTACCTATAGTGCCAACAGGCAATGAAGCAGCGCCTGCAAAACCTGCGGCTGACAGTGAAGATAGCAAATACATAACCATCAAATCGCCTATGATAGGTACTTTTTATCGCCGTCCTGGTCCTGATAAGCCACTTTTTGTAGAAGTAGGTTCGACAGTAGCCAAAGGTAGTGTGATATGCATTATAGAGGCGATGAAACTTTTTAATGAAATAGAATCGGAGGTATCAGGAAAAATAGTGAAGATATTGGTGGAAGATTCTACACCTGTAGAGTTTGACCAACCACTATTTTTGGTAGATCCATCATAACAAAAAGCAAGTATGTTCAAAAAAATATTAATAGCCAATCGAGGGGAGATAGCATTGCGCGTAATACGCACTTGCCGCGAGATGGGCATCAAATCGGTAGCTGTATATTCTACCGCCGATGCCGATAGTTTACACGTTCGTTTTGCTGATGAGGCTGTATGTATAGGACCTCCACCAAGCAAGGATTCCTATTTGAAAATACCTAATATAATAGCTGCTGCCGAAATTACAAATGCAGATGCTATTCACCCAGGATATGGGTTCTTGAGCGAAAATGCTAAGTTCTCTAAAATTTGTGCTGAACACGGTATCAAATTTATAGGAGCTTCACCTGAAATGATAGAAAAAATGGGTGATAAGGCTTCTGCTAAGGCTACAATGAAAGCAGCTGGCGTACCTACAGTTCCTGGCTCTGACGGTTTGATACAATCGTTGGAACACGCTAAAAAAACTGCTGCCGAAATAGGATACCCTGTAATGCTAAAAGCTACGGCTGGAGGCGGGGGACGTGGTATGCGTGATGTGTGGAAAGAGGAGGATCTTGAAAAAGCTCTTGATAGCGCAATGCAGGAGGCGGGAGCTGCCTTTGGTAATGATGCTATGTATATGGAGAAACTGATCGTAGACCCTCGCCACATAGAAATTCAAATTGTAGGCGACCAATATGGTAAGGCTTGCCACTTATCGGAACGCGATTGCTCTATACAACGCCGTCACCAAAAGCTTACTGAGGAAACTCCTTCACCTTTTATGACTGAAGATTTGCGTAAGCGTATGGGTGAGGCTGCTGTGAAAGCTGCTGAATTTATAAAATATGAAGGTGCTGGAACAATAGAATTTTTGGTGGATAAGGATAGAAACTTTTACTTTATGGAGATGAACACTCGTATTCAAGTGGAACACCCTATTACAGAACAAGTAATTGATTATGACCTTATCAGGGAACAAATATTGGTGGCTTCGGGGGTGCCTTTATCAGGGAAGAATTATACTCCTAAATTACACGCTATAGAATGCCGCATCAATGCAGAAGATCCTTATAATGATTTTCGTCCTTCACCGGGTAAGATAACAACACTTCACGCTCCTGGTGGGCACGGTGTTCGTTTGGATACGCACGTGTATAGTGGTTATGTGATTCCGCCGAACTACGACTCGATGATAGCAAAGCTTATAACGACAGCTCAAACACGCGAGGAGGCGATAGCTAAAATGCGCCGAGCATTGGATGAGTTTGTAGTAGAAGGTGTAAAAACAACTATACCCTTCCATTTGCAATTGATGGATGACCCTAATTACTTGGCGGGTAATTATACGACCAAGTTTATGGAAGACTTCAAAATGAAGCCGCAAACAGAGGGATAATAGAAATAATATATGACGAAAGGGACTGTCTTGAAAAAAGAGATAGTCCCTTTTATATGGTATAATGATATTTTGATATATGAAAATAATAGCAATGATTCCTGCGCGTTATGGTGCAACTCGTTTTCCTGCTAAACTGATGCAAGACCTTTGTGGGGCACCTGTGATAGTGCGTACTTATGAGGCTGTGGTACGCACAGAATTATTTGAAGAAGTGTATGTGGTTACCGATGACGACCGTATAGCACAAGTGATAGAGGCGGCAGGTGGCAGTGTGATTAGGAGCCAAAAAGAACACAATAGTGGCAGCGACCGCTTGGCTGAGGCTTCAGAGAATTTAAATGTAGATATAATTGTAAATGTACAAGGTGATGAGCCTTTTACGGCTAAAGAGAATTTACAAAAACTAATTGCTATTTTCCGAGAGGATAGCGAAAGGAATGTATCGGTGGCAAGTTTGGCAGAACGTATTACTACTCCCGAAGATATTGCCAATCCTAACAATGTAAAGGTGGTGATGAATAAAGATAATGATGCATTGTATTTTTCGCGTGCGGCAATACCTTTTATGCGTGATGAAAAAAGTAAAGCTTTGTATTACAAACATATAGGTATTTATGCTTACCGAAAGGAGGCTTTGCAAGAATTTACACGTTTACCTGTTTCTTCATTAGAAGAGGTAGAAAAATTGGAGCAGCTGAGGTATTTAGAGAATGGTTATAAATTGCGTCTTGCTGTTACCGAAATAGGTAGTATAGGGATAGATACAGAGGCAGATTTGGTAGCTGCAAGAGAAAAATACAGCTTGGAGTTTATGAAATGTTAAAGTTGTTATCATTGATAAATGATTATCAATTGTTTATAAAATTGTTAATAACTTATTTATAAAAAGATAATGTAAGGTTGAAAAAAAATAATTACTTTTGCTACGTGAAAAGAAGTCATATAAAACGATAATAACAATAAATTTCCTAATTTTTTAAATATATGACAATAAAAAAAGTGAAAATGATAGAGTTAGATAAACAAAAACGAGTAAAGTATGGAAAGTAATAAAATTTATGTGGGGTTAGATATAGGTACAACAAAAGTTGTAGCGATGGTAGGGACGACTAATAGAAATGGGAAGATACAGATTTTGGGTTATGGAGTCTCTAAACCTCAGGAGAAGATCAGTAAAGGGGTGGCTATGAGCCTATCAAAGACAGCAACTGCAGTGATGCAGGCGACAGAACAGGCAAGAAGAAGCGCAGATGTTGATATAAAAGAGGTAATGGTAGGGATATCGGGGCAGAATATAAGCACTCGTACACATAGTGATTATATATCACGTATTTCACCAGAGAAGTTAATAGATGTAGATGATTTAGAACGCTTAAAATCACAAGTGAATGCGATTACTTTGGGAGCTGGCGAGAGAATCATTCACGCACTTCCTCAGTATTACAAAGTAGATAGCACAAGTGATATTAAAGACCCTATAGGAATGGTAGGTGGGCGTTTAGATGCTACTTATCATTTGGTAATAGGACAAACAAGTGCTATCAACAATGTGAACCGCACTATCGAAATGGCAAATCTAAAGGCTATTGATATTACCTTAGAGCCTATAGCTTCGGCAGAAGCTGTTCTTACAGATGATGAAAAAGAAGGTGGAGTGGTGCTTGTGGATATAGGAGGTGGTACTACCGATGTGGCTATATTTAAAGAAGGTATTATTCGCCACGCTGCAGTAATTCCTTTTGGAGGAGCTATCATAACTGAAGATATACAATCGGCATATGGTATTAATGCTAAATATGCCGAAGAAGTGAAAGTTACTTTTGGTTCGGCTTGGCCTGGAGAAATACCTGAAAATGAAATAATAACTATACCAGGGAAAAATTCTAAAGAGATTTCTCTGAAGAGCTTGTCGAAAATTATTCATTCACGTGTGAGTGAGATTATCAACTTGGTGCATAATGTGATAAAAAGCTATGGTCACGAAGATGTAAAGAACAAGCTACACGAGGGGATTGTACTTACAGGAGGCGGAAGCCAAATGCAACATATTGTACACTTAGTGAAATATATTACGGGTATGAATACGCGTGTGGGCTACCCCGATGAATATTTAGTATTAGATAATAATAGAGAGGAATTGAGAGTACCTACATACGCTACTTCTATAGGGCTTGTAATGTGTGCTATTGAAAAGGAAAAGGAAGAACAAATAAAAAAGCTGTTGGCAGAAAAACAGAAGAAAAAAGAGGAAGAGGAGCGTTTGAAAAAACAACAAGAAGATTTGTTGAGACAGCAAAATGAAGAGGCTGAGAAAGAAAAGGAACAGCAATTAAAACACGAGATTAAGGCAAAAGAAAAGAATAATGATGATGATTATGAAGAAGATGATGAAGAGGATGACAAAAAAGAAAAGAAAAAAGGTATTTCTATTACAATAAGATCATTAGGAAATAAAATAAAAGGATATTTAAACACGTTCAACAAAAAAGATGAGGATGATGATGAAGAGGATGAATAATAAAGTAATATGGAAAGAAGTCGTATAGTGAAAAAAATAAATTATAATGGATATGGAACAGCAAATAGTTCAGTTTAATTTACCAAAAAATAACAGCAACTATATTAAGATTATAGGAGTTGGAGGTGGCGGAGGTAATGCCGTCAATTATATGTTCAATCAGGGCATAAAAGGAGTAGATTATATTGTATGTAATACAGATAAACAAGACCTTGAAAATAGCCCTGTACCTAACAAAGTACAATTAGGTCTTGCACTTACTAAAGGACTTGGAGTAGGAGCTAAGCCAGCAGTAGGTGAAGCTGCTGCTCTAGAAAGTTCTAAAGAAATAGAGGAAGCTATTGGCGATGATACCGAGATGGTTTTTATAACTGCTGGTATGGGCGGTGGTACAGGTACAGGTGCTGCTCCCGTAATTGCTAAAATAGCAAAAGATAAGGGAATCCTTACTGTGGGAATCGTTACTACACCTTTCTCATATGAAGGTCCTGTACGCTCACGACAAGCTAAAGAAGGAATTAGAAAACTTCAAGAAGCTGTAGACTCTTTGATTATTATTAATAATAATAAAATTACTGAAGTATATGGCAAAATGAAGATGTCCGAGAGCTATAACAAAGCTAATGAAATATTACTAAAAGGAGCTAAGGGTATTGCCGAATTGGTGAGTGCTAACTATATGGTAAATATAGATATGGAAGATGCTCGTTCGGTGCTTAAAGATGGTGGTACAGCTATTATGGGTTCAGCAACAGCTGATGGTGAAGACCGTGCAATTAAAGCTGTTACAGCGGCATTGAACTCACCTTTGCTTAATGATAACAAAATTACAGGAGCTAAAAAATCTTTATTATTGGTAGTGTTCAATGCAGAAGATGAGATTACTCCTGAAGAAATGGAAATTATCACTAACTATATCCAAGAACAAGCAGGAGGCGAACTTGATATCTTTATTGGTATGGGCGAAGATGATACCGTACCTAAAGGAGCTATTACAGTAACGGTTACCGCTACAGGCTTTACTACTGAACAACAACAATTGATAGTGAATGCTGAACCTAAACGTATTAACCACGTACTTGGTGAAAACCAAACTATCATTGAGCGTGATTTTACTGAACCTAAAGCTGCAGTAGTACAATCATCTTACCCAATTCCTGCTGTACCCGAAATTAAAAAAGAACCTTCACTTTCCGACTTGTTTAATATTTGGACAGATTGCGAATATGTAACAGCTGATGATAGCTTTATAATAGTAGATAAAACGCCCCCAAAGCCTTCGACTCCTAACCAAGGAGTCTCAATACAGGAATCATCAAGTAACCAACGTCATATTACTACCGAAGCAACAGTAGCACGCCAAGTGTCTAACGATAATAAATCAGCTAATCAGCTTTCACCTACTAATAAAGCAGTACTTACACCGCAATATTCATATAATGAATATATAGAGTTTGAAAGAACACTACGTGATGCTAAGCCCGTGCCTTTTTCAGAAAACAAAGAAGCTAATAAAAGCGAAATCACTATACATCGTGTTGAAACAAAGCAGCAACAACCTTCAGCACCTGTCCAGATGACTATGTTTGACGAAGAAGAACTATTAGGAGGTATAAAACCTACCCCTGAAAATGCTACTATAGACCAAGTGCTTAATAACAACCGTTCAGGTTACCTCTCAAAGTATAATCACACTTTCGGGAGTAGTGTTGCCCAATCACGTACTTCAGTAGCTAAAGATAGCGCAGGTGATACTCAATTACGAAAGAATAACTCTTATTTACACGACAGAGCTGATTAATACCTTTGTATTATATGCACATAAAAAAACTGAAAGTCCCAAAGGCTTTCAGTTTTTTTATATACATATAAAATTAACCTCTTATAATGTCCTATTCACATCCCATTGCTCAAGGTACTCAGCTACACGTTGCACAAACATACCTCCTAAAGCTCCGTTCACAACTCTGTGATCATAACTATGCGAAAGCATCATTTTATAGCGGATACCTATCACATCACCTTCAGCTGTCTCAATTACTGCAGGTACTTTTCGTATAGCTCCTATTGCCAGAATACCCACTTGTGGTTGATTGATAATAGGTGTGCCAAACACATTCCCAAACGACCCTATATTGGTAACTGTATAAGTACCATCTTTCACTTCATCAGGTTTTAATTGCCCCAAACGAGCCCTATTA
Organism: Capnocytophaga sp. oral taxon 332 str. F0381; assembly: GCF_000318275.2. NCBI lineage: Bacteria > Pseudomonadati > Bacteroidota > Flavobacteriia > Flavobacteriales > Flavobacteriaceae > Capnocytophaga > Capnocytophaga sp. oral taxon 332. The sequence goes on along the minus strand of NZ_KB291346.1, from coordinate 8,254 downwards.
GCAAGGTCATTTACTACTTTGGTCATACCTCGCAAACTCAGTTCATCAGCATTTTTTATAACAGGAACTATCAAATTGCCATCAGGTAGTGCTGTAGCCATACCTATATTGATGTTTTTCTTCTTAATGATAGTATTTCCCTCCACTGAAATATTCATTAGCGGAAAATCAACCAACGCTTTAGCTACTGCTTCCATAAAGATAGGCGTAAAAGTAAACTTCTCACCTTCTCGTGCTTCAAAAGCTTTCTTTACCTTGTTACGCCACTGCCAAATACGTGTTACATCCACCTCACTAAAGCTTTGTACGTGTGCTGAGGTATGCTTACTATGGCTCATATGTTCTGCTATGAGTTTGCCCATACGGCTCATCTCAATGCGTTCCTCACCGCGCTGGCTGTAAGTACGTTCTACTGTAGGTGTATTTGTATTGCTTGCAGGAGGAGCTGATAACGTAGTCCCAGCCGCAGCTTTATTACTACGTTGAGCTACATAATTAAGAATATCATCTTTGGTAACCCTATTATTCAAGCCCGTACCCTTCACGCGGCTCATTTCCTCTAGTCCAATTCCCTCTTTTTGTGCAATACTCTTCACTAAAGGCGAATAAAACCTATCAGCATTGCTAAAATCACCAACTGCAAGCGTTGTTTCCTTGATAGCAGCAATATCGGCAGTCAAGTTTTCTGCCATTTGTGCCACTGTAGGAGGCAATTCTTCAGCCACTACTGCACTATCACCTTCAGTTTCTATGATAGCCATTACCTGCCCCACCTGTACTACAGCATCCACATCAAAAAGTATTTCGGCTACTACGCCCGTTACCTCACACGGCACTTCTGAGTCTACTTTATCAGTAGCCACTTCCACAATAGTTTCTTCGGCTTCTACACGGTCGCCAACTTTTTTTAGCCAATGAGTGATAGTAGCCTCTGCTACACTTTCGCCCATTGCTGGTAATTTAAATTCAAATCTCGCCATTGCTATTTTATATCTTTTACTTCGTTTGGAAGATTCATATTCTTTGTTAAGGTTCCTATTTGGCTAAGTTCTATATCTCCTATGAGCGACAGCAAAACCGTCTTTTTGCTATGCTCATTAGAATCTACGAATATAAGCAACTCACTTATTTTATCCGAACCATTTTCTTTAGCATAGAATTTTGTATTTTGTGTTTGCGTTTTCATACGCACCTCCGATAGTGATGCCGCTTTCACATACTGCAAAGCCTCACTTTTTAGCAAAGCCCCTGATTGTTGGTTTTCGGTAGTAAATACCCTCATACTCTTTAGTTTCGATACAAAAGCTACATATTCTTTAGATTCTCCTCCTTCACTCGCTATTTTAGCAAGCATTTGGAACATCTTTTGTGTTACAGTAGCACTTGTTATATCTTTATGAGCTTCCAATTTATCAAAAAAAGCCTGTGCTCGCCCGCTTATCGTTAGTAGCAAAAACAATACTATCCACCCTATTTTTTTTATTCTCATAGCCATAATATTTATATTTATTGTAAGGGCAAAGCACGCTCGGGCAGCTTAACGCTTTGCCGTGAAAATTGATAAATCAAAATCAAAAAAATAGAGCGTTATCAGTAACAACACCACCAATACAATCCAAAAAACCTTGTTAAACTCCCTATTTTTCTTATTTCTACTTTCGCTGCGTATTTTCCGCCATTGTTCCGTAAAGTGGTTGCTTACCGTCTCTCTATCTTTTCTAATGCGAGAGCCCATCTCAAAAGCATTTCCAGCTTCTTTCCCCTCGTAATAACGTGGCGTATAATTAAAGCGTTTATTCTTCGGTAATTTAAATAGTTTTATCTTCATAATGATGCAAAGATACAAATTAATTTTGAATAATGAATAATGAATGATGAATTTTTCTCACGCCACAAAGCTACCTCATAATCCCTCGTTATAGCAATTCTTCAATATTATCAATCACTTCCCTGATGAAATTATCCTCGCCTACTACATCTTCAAATAAGCTCGTCTTTGCCTGTTGCAGCCTGATAATTTTCTCTTCTACAGTATCTTTGCTCACAAATCGCACTACATTCACCTTGTTGCGTTGTCCTATACGATGTGCTCTCGCAATAGCCTGTCGTTCCGAAAAAGGATTCCACCAAGGGTCTAACAGCAACACATAGGAAGCCGCAGTAAGGTTCAGCCCCACCTCGCCAGCCTTTAGCGATATAAAAAAGAAAGGCACATCAGCTTGTTGCTGAAATAAAGCTACTTCATTCTTGCGCTCCTCAGTAGGCGTGCTTCCCGTCAGTTTCGCATATTTTATCTTGTGAGTATCGCACCACTGTTCGTAAAGAGCTAAGTGCGATACAAAACTACTGAATATAAGTGCCTTATGCGATGCCTGTAGCAATTCTTCCATACAATGCACTACCTCTTCGTATTTGCCCGAAGCTATGGCACTTTCTTTGTCCACCAATTTAGGGTGATTGCTTATCTGTCGCAATTTCGTAAGCATATTCAGAGCGTTGAATTCCGTCAGTGGCGCATCTATCTCCAATAGCTGATTTCTCACCTTAGATTTTTCACTCTCATACCACTTCTTTTGTTCCTCACTCATCTCACAATAAGCTATTTGGCTTTCCATTTCAGGCAAGTCGTCCAGCACCTGTTCCTTAGTACGCCTTAGCAAAAACGGACTAATGATTGTTTTTAGCTCTTCCAGTGCCTGCGTATCCTTATTTTTGCTAATTGCCACCTCGTAGTTCTTGTGAAAAGCCGCATAACTTTTCAGAATATTAGGATTGATAAATTGCATCTGCGACCATAAATCGCTCAACGAATTTTCTATAGGTGTACCACTTAGCGCAATCCTATGTACCCCCTGCAACCCATTGATAGCCTTAAAAGTCTTAGAATTTTTATTCTTTATACGCTGGCTCTCGTCCAATATAATATACCTAAAATCAAGCTGTTGCAGCTCTTTACTATCCCGTTCCACTATCGGATAACTACTGAAAATGATATCGTAATTTACAAGGCGGCGCACTTTGCGCTTGCGCTCAGCCGTATTGCCCACATATTGGGTACATTTCAAATGCGGAGCAAAGCGCTTGGTCTCATCATACCAATTGAATATCAACGATGAAGGCAATATCACCAAAGCCCGTAGCGGCTCTTTTTGCGATGTTATTCCCGAAAACAAATCCCCTCCTTCACCCAGTTTTTCAGGCAAGCTATCGTGTATATGCACCAAAAGAGCAATCGTTTGCAAGGTCTTCCCCAGTCCCATATCATCTGCAAGGCAAGCCCCTACACCATTGTAATAATGCTGCAAAAGCCACGTAACCCCCTCTATTTGGTACGGACGCAAAGTAGCTTTCAAATTAGGAGAAGCTGTATAAACCACATTCTCTACTAATGTCTGAGGTTTTATTTCTGGTACCGACTCCAATAAGGCATAGTTACTTTTAGGCAATTGCAACTTTTCTTGGGTTACCCTCGCATATTTAGCAATCGAATGAAACCTACTAAACCATTCCTGCGGAATGATAAACACTTTCCCATTTCCCAAATCATATACAGGATTCCCCGCCTTTATATTCTCTATCAAATCCTTAAAAGCAAACTCCTCATCGCCTTGCGCTACCCTAATAGATAAATCAAACCAATCATTATCCCCTTGAGTATCCCCAAAAATAAGCTTACTATCCCCAAAACCAACCTCCTTATCTCCCTCTATTACAAATTTTTTGAAACTAAACCCTGCCTTTTCAAGTTCATCTTTATGAGCAACCAACAGAAAGTAACTGCCAAAAGGATTCTCATCCTTCACCCAAAAGCTCCCTGCTTCCTCATCAAAGCCCATAGCTGTCAAAAAATCGTATTTTTTAGCCTCCTCTTCTTTATTTCGCTTGTATTGATAGATAACAATACCCCCATCATCGTATATTTTCAACTCCGATTGTACCTCTTTACGCTGATGACTGCCAAATATATAACCACCATAGTCAAAATTTAGCTGTAATTTGTAATGATTAGCAAAAAAATCATATATCAACTCAATTTCAGTAGCTACAATATCATTTTTTTTAACAATTTCAAATCCCTTAGGGTCTATTTCAGTGTGTTTTAACAGCTTTTTCAAGAATTTGTCAAAGTATTCAGGGAAATTGCGCTTCGGTATATGAATAGTTTCCTTATTCAAAAATGGAGTTAAGTATGACCCCTTAAAGTGTTCCACCCTCACCACCTTGTGGTCAATCACAATCCAGCCATACAAGTTGTTTAGCAGTTCAATAGAGTGTTGCGAAGGGATAATACTTGCAGCACCATCCTTTAGTAGCAAGCGGTATTCAATACCCTCATCTGTCTTTGTAAATTCCAGTAAAGGCACTACAAGCGTTTTTTGCACCTGTAATTGCTTCTTTACCAATTCGTCTTTATGAGTGTAGTTAGTAGTGATAAACAGCTCATTATCAGCAATTAGTTGTAGTAGCTCAGCCGTTTTTTTTTCAATGTACTCTTCAATGTGTTTTTTTGTCTGTTTGTTTTGGTAAGCCTTTTCAAAAGTATCCCCTTTTTTTAGTAGCTTTTGGTATAACACATTAGGCAACAACTCATTAGCAATAGATAACGCCTGTCGTTCCACTACCGATAGTTCCCAGTTAGGCAAGCTCTGTAGTACCTCTTGGTTTGCTCTTTTGTAAAATACACAATAACCATTTCGCTCCTCAGCAATATATGCATTAGGGAGTACCAGCTCTACAGTAGGGTGAAAAGTAAAATCAAAAAAAAGAAGCATAGAAATTTAAACTCAAAAAAAATCCCCGCATATACCATACGCAGGGATTTTTCTATTATCAATATGACTACAATTAAGTAAACAAACGTTCAAAAAAGTTCTTACGTTTTTCGTTCATTGAATTATCCACGTGGTAAATATCGTCAGAAACTGTAGCGTTACTGCTATCCACACTGCTTACACTATCAACGGTAAAGGCACTTTGTGATTCCGACATTACACTTATCACAAAGTCTATATAGTCCTTACCTTGTTTAGATAAGTAGTTTTTAAAGAAACGGCTACTAAGTTCCACACCACCTATTTTCTCCATTTTTAGCAACGATTCATAAAAAGGAGCCAAGTAATTATCAATAGCACCTTGTGGAACAGCCTTACGGCGACCTATATAATGAGTAATATTACCCATTCCATCACGGCGCATTTCAAAGTCAGTTACCACCCAGTAGTATTCACCCGTTTTAGCCAAGTTTTTAATAACACCCACAAAGTTGTTACCTATTTTCAAGTTGTCCCATAGTAGCTTGAATACAAGGCGAGGCATATCAGGGTGGCGAATAAGGTTATGAGGTTGCCCTATAAGTTCGCTTTCTGTGTAGTGTGATACATTACAGAACACATCATTCACCTTGGTAATAGTACCAGCGACATCTGTTTCGCTGATAAGCACCTTACTCTTATCCCATTGCACTTCACGGTCAATAGGGGTAGGTCGCTGAATTGTAGGTACAGGATTTATAAAATTCGACATATATAATTAGTTTTTAATTGTTGAAAGTAATAACTCTTTATCCCAAGTCATTATGAAAATAATCTACCAAAGAAACTTTTGCGTTTTTCGTTCATAGCATCGCTTACAGTTACGATGTCGTCCGATACAACGGCACTTGTATCTACGTTGCCCATAGGTATATCTTGGAAAGCAACATTTTCACGGTTCTCGTTCATCACATCAATGATAAAGTCTATATAGTCTTTACCCTGTTTGTCCAAATAGTTTTTGAAGAAACGAGCACTCAAGTCCATACCTCCCACTTTTTCCAATTTCAAAAGGGTTTGGTACAAAGGTGTTACATAGTTGTCTATCACTCCTTTAGGTACTGATTTACGGCGAGCTATATAGTGCGTAATGTTACCCATAGAGTCACGGCGCATTTCAAAGTCTGTAATTACCCAATAATATTCACCGTTCTTAGCCAAGTTTTTTACTACACCCGCAAAGTTATTGCCTAACTTTAAGTTATCCCAAAGCAATTTGAATGTAATCTTTGGCATATCAGGGTGACGAATAATGTTATGAGGCTGACCTATTAGCTCCTCACGGCTATAACCACACACTGTACAAAACACATCATTAGCATCGGTAATACGACCATAAACGTCTGTTTCACTGATAATCACCTTACTCTTATCCCAAGAAACCTCTTTGTCAATAGGCGTAGGACGCTCTACTGTGAGCTCAATGTCTCTATAATCTCTAATCATTGCAAAAATTTATTTTTTGGTTATTTATCGCACAAAAGTAAGTAATTTTTTACAAATAAACATACTTTTTACAAAAAACTTTTCAACTTTTTTTTCAAAAAACCATCAGTAGTAAGTTAAATCTCTTACAGTCAGTTGTTTATAGCTTTTATTAGTTGGAATTTAACCCTCAACAATAACCATTAATAAGGTACATCATCATCACTATTGCCCCCAAAAGCCTCCTGTGGCGACCCTGTAGGCAATGGCGCAAAATTCACCTCGCCACTACCCGTATTCATACGCGAACCAAACTCTTGCGTAGCATAAGGCAACGCCGTAAACTCATCCAAATTAGAGAATTTACCCAATGCCCCCTCAAATTTCAAGCGAATATTATCCAAACCTCCGTTACGGTGCTTCGCCACTATAAATTCAGCCTGTCCCGAAGTAGGCGTTTGCGACTCATCATCCCAAACCTCTATCTTGTAATATTCAGGACGATAAATAAACGAAACAATATCAGCGTCCTGCTCTATAGCCCCCGATTCTCGCAAATCCGACAATTGCGGACGTTTATGACCGCTACTTTGGCGCGTTTCCACACCACGCGACAACTGCGAAAGCGCAATAACAGGAATATCAAGCTCCTTAGCCAAAGCCTTCAAGTTACGCGAAATCGTAGAAATCTCCTGTTCCCGATTTCCAACACCCTTACTACCAGCTGTCATTAGCTGCAAATAATCTATAATAATAAGTTTGATACCAAATTGTGTTGAAAGACGTCTCGCCTTAGCACGAAGGTCGAAAATAGAAATAGAAGGTGTATCGTCTATATACAAAGGCGCTTTTTGCAAATCCTTCACTCGGTTACTCAAAATTTCCCACTCAGCATCCTCCAATTTTCCCGTACGCAATTTCTCCGAAGTAAGTCCTGTTTCCGAAGATATCAAACGAGTAATTAGCTGTACTGACGACATTTCCAGCGAAAAGAAAGCTACAGGTATCTGTTGCCCCACTGCAATATTGCGCGCCATAGTAAGTGTCAGCGCCGTTTTCCCCATCGCAGGGCGTGCCGCTATAATAATAAGGTCACTCGCCTGCCAACCCGATGTTAGCAAGTCCAGCTTCGTAAAGCCCGTTTGTATACCACTGAAACCATCAGTCTTGTTTGCCAAATCCTGAATCTTCTTCAAAGCTTTAGTAACCAAATCACTAGCCGATTCGCTTGAACGTTTCAGGTTACCCTGTGTAACTTCATACAGCTTCTGTTCAGCGTTATCCAACGAGTCAAACACATCCACAGTGTCGTCATACGCCTCCTCAATAATATTAGCAGCAATTTCAATCAATTTCCGTTTGATGAATTTTTGCAGCACAATACGCGCGTGAAACTGCACGTGAGCCGATGACGATACCCGTTGCGTAAGGTTGATAAGGTAAAGTTCACCCCCCACAGCCTCCAAGTTACCCATCTTGCGCAATTGGTTTGTTACCGTCCGCAAGTCAATAGCCTCCGATTGTGTGAAAAGCTCAAACATAGCCTGATAAATAAGCTGATGCGCTTTAGTGTAAAACACCTCAGGGTTAAGGATATCAATCACATCATCTACCCCCTTTTTGTCAATTAGCATAGCGCCCAGTATTACCTCCTCAGTATCAATATCCTGCGGCGGTATTTTACCACGCTCAATGGTAGGTGTAGTGGTAGGTGTAAAATTGTTAGTACGCTCATTCATAGGTACTAAGCTCGGTACATTAGCAATGTTGTTAGTCTCATTCATAGCCGCAAAGGTACAAAATAAAGTTCAATTATTAACTAGTTTCGCTGATAATATCTTTCTAGCGAAGTCTGTATCTCTTTTTATTTTTTGCAAAGGTATTATGAATAATGGACAAACTACGTCTCCCCCAATTCAAAATTCAAAATTCACTCACCACTCCCACAAGTCCTACCTGTCCCACAATTCAAAATTCTTCTCACCGAAGGATGAGCGAAGGATGAGCGAAGGATGAGC
>NZ_KB291345.1:0-648 GCF_000318275.2 Capnocytophaga sp. oral taxon 332 str. F0381 | reverse complement strand
GAGGAGAACTCAACAACGCTAATTGTGAGATAGTACGTACCTTTACGATTACCGAGCCAACACAGTTGCAGGTAACGGCAGCAAATGCGCAGGGTGATGTTACTTTGGGTTGTACGCCTAAGGTTACGGCAGCGCAGTTGCTTTCGGCAACAGGGGGTACAAAACCTTATACATTTGCTATTTATAAAGGTAATGTAACGATTACCACTATAGCGCTTAACGCTACAGCAACCAATACCTCCTTTGTATTTACGCAAACGGGTAATTATACTATAGGTGTAACCGATGCGAATGGTTGTAAAGCTACTACAGCACAAGCGTATAAGATATACGAGCCTAAAGTTTTGCAATTGCAACCAGCGGGTACTTCGCCAAGTGATAATAATTTCTGTTCTGTAACGGGCAACAATGGTAAGGTAACGCTTAAAGTAGTGGCAATAAATGGAGCTAATACGCAACCAGGGGCTTATAACAATGCACCTTATATATTTAAACATAATGGTAGTGTTGTAACGCGTACTTATCAGGATACTTATACTTTTGCTAATTTAGGAGTTGCTACGCATACCTTTGAGGTAATAGATAAATATGGATGTACCACAAGTACAGTAGTTCGTTTGAACAAGCCATTAACATCTTCTACAGGCA
>NZ_KB291344.1:113354-118866 GCF_000318275.2 Capnocytophaga sp. oral taxon 332 str. F0381 | reverse complement strand
CAACTGCAACTACTACACCTACTACAACAACCCTTACTGCACAAGACGATACTTATACTATTACCTATAGCACTGAATCTCAAACAGTAGGTAGCGTCTATGACAACGACCGCTACGGCACCCAAACGCCTACAGATAAAGAGGTGCAATTTAGTTATATTTATAGGAGTACCGATAACAATGGAAAGTATATCAGTACGGTACAAGGTGGAATGCTCCGACTTCCTGCAGGTTTAGCTGTCGGTCGTCATTATATATATTATAAAATCAGAGATATTAAAGATGTTACCCATTTCGCTACTGCTACCGCTCCTGTAATCGTACTGCCCCAAACTACGACGCCTACTACCGAAACACCCACCACATCAACTGCAACTACTACACCTACTACAACAACCCTCACTGCTCAAGATGATACTTATACCGTTACTTATAGTACCGACCCTCAAATAGTAGGTAGCGTCTATGACAACGACCGCTACGGCACGGCTACCCCTACAGATAAAGAGGTGCGATTTCTAAAACTCAGTAGCAGTGTTGATAACAACGGCAAGTATATCAGTACGATACGAGGCGGAATGTTACACCTCCCCGCAGGCTTGTCGGTGGGTCGTCATTATGTATATTATAAAATCAGAGATATTAAAGATGCTACCCACTTCGCCACTGCTACTGCCACTGTAATCGTACTGCCTAAAACCACGACACCCACTACGGAAACACCTACAACAGAAGAACCTTTGCGCCCTATAGCGGTTGCCGATGCCGTAACAACTCCTATGAATACTCCCGTTCTTATCGCTATATTACAAAACGATATACCTTATGATGCTGTTCCTTATATCTCAGCGTTTCCGTATAAAGGCTCTGTAACTCTCAACGATAGCAACGAGGTATTATATACCCCTAATAACAATACTACAGGAGCAGATAGTTTTACCTATGAACTGCGCTCGCCCGATGCTGCTATCTCATTAGCTACAACTACTGTTACGGTCAAAATTTGGTCTCCTATAACTCCTTGCACAGGAATTTCAGCCAATGGTGATGGTAAAAACGATTATTTTCATATTATGGGGATTGAAAATTATCCCGAAAACACGCTTACTATCTATGATAGCAATGCTAATGAAGTTTTTTCAGTAAGTCATTATGATAATGAAGTTTGTAGATTTGAAGGAACAAACTTACCGCAAGGGGTTTATTTCTTTGTGCTAACCTACCGTGATGAAGATGATAATTTAGAGCAACAAGTAGGTTGGTTTTATCTCAAAAAGTAGTTATGGTTACCTATTAAATAAAAAACTTTGCCAAAGTTTTACTGCTTTGGCAAAGTTTTTTTAGTAATGAGTACAAGTTTAGTGGCATTTACAATTGTGTTCGCCACAACTTCCTTTTTTTTTGCTGAAAAAGAGCTTCTTTATCAAGAAATAAGCAGCTATCATTACTAAAACGTAAGCTACAATACTCTGCATACTCATAATATTATTGTTTTAAAAGTTCAAAAGTTACCATTATAGAAGCCTCTATACTGATGTTACCTGGTGCTAAAGTCTGTTTAGAAGGACTACCCAAAGCAGCAGCTTCTTTCATTCTAAACACTACAGGTTCTTCATCTTGCACCCCAACTTCTTTGATAGTGAGTGCTTTACCTATGTTTTGTTCTAATGTAATAGCGTAAAGCAACGCTTTTTTGCGAGCGTTATCTAAGGCAGCAATGCGAGCATCTTGTGTTATTTTAGCTCTTTCCACTTCAGTAATGTCAAATGATATACCATCTATTTGGTTTACCCCCGCTTCAAACAACTTGTCCATTAGGGTTTCGTATTTAGACAAGTCTGTAAGTTTGATTTTAATATCTTGCGAAATGCGGTATTTGTAAGTTTTGGTATTGTAATCGTATTGTTTTTGAAGCGACACATAGTCTGTTTTAAAGTTTTCCAAAGGAATTTCTTGTTCGTTGATAGCTTGTATAACCTTCGCTATGCTTTCTCCGTTTTTTTGTCGTAGTAATTTCACATCAGTGCCTTCTCTCTCCACACTTAGCGAAATATTAACAATAGTAGGCTCTACATTTATGCTAGCCTCACCCACCACACTTACGGTAGGCACTACATTTTGTGCAACTGTTGTCATTGTCGATGCTAAAGATAATAATATGAATAAACGTTTCATTATAAATAAATTATTTAGTTTTATAGTATAAGTCCAATTACCGTGCCAATCTACTCAGGATAAGCAATCCGCACGTGGTAAATATTGATAAGTTTGTTTTTAAATACCCGTTTGATAGCCTCTATCTCCCTAAACGAAATATCCGAGTTAGCAAATTGGTTGTCGTCTAACTGCTTCTTTACAATCCTATCTACAAATTCGTTAAGTGCCTCGTAAGTAGGGTTTTTAAGGCTTTTAGTAGCAGCTTCTACCGAATCTGCCATCATAAGAATTGCCGTCTCTTTACTGAAAGGTATCGGACCTGGGTAGCGAAAATCCTCCTCTTTAGCCTCAGGGTTCATCTCCAATGCTTTTTTGTAAAAGTAATAAGTAAGACTACACCCGTGATGCGTGCGGATAAAATCTATAATTCGTTTAGGCAGTTTGTGTTTGTAAGCAAGCTCCACACCATCAGTTACGTGACGAATAATAATTTTAGCACTTTCTTGCGGATTAAGTGTATCGTGCGGGTTATGGCTCGTCTTTTGGGTCTCAATAAAGTACTGTGGGGTTTTCATTTTCCCAATATCGTGATACAAAGCCCCCACACGCACCAATAACGCATTAGCCCCTATTTCGGTAGCTGCGGCTTCAGCGAGATTAGCTACTTGCATAGAATGCTGAAAAGTACCAGGAGCAAGCTCCGAGAGCTGCCGCAGTAATTTAGAATTAGTGTCCGAAAGCTCTAACAGCGATACATCAGATACCAATCCAAAAGCACGCTCGTAAATATAAGTAAAAGGCTGCGAAAAAAGAATCCCTACCCCATTAAGAATGAATAACACAAGTACCGATAGGTCTATCCCCTTCACAGTGCCCTCGGTAATCACGTAAAAAGCCAAATAAATTACTAAGTACGAAAGTGTTATAAGCCCTGCTGAAGTAAAATAACTCAACCTATAATGAGTGTTTTTAGGAGTAATCATTATTGCCATCGTAGCCATTATTTGTATAAAAACAAACTGAAAACTATTAGGCACTATAAACCCCATAATAAATACAGTGCAGATATACATAAAAATTACCGAACGCAAGTCAAAAAACGAACGTAAAATAAGGATCATCATTCCCACAGGCACTATGTAAATATAATGAGCAGCGTGCCTTGCTATTAGCCCCAACAATAGGATTGTACAGAGCATATTTAGCAGGATAACAATCATTTTTAGGTTGTTGTGGTATATCTTAGGTTCGTATTTCCTCAAGTACAAGCACATAATCGCCAGCACTATAGCTACTAAAGCATAATAGCCAGCTACCGACCAATTGTAATTATTCTCACTCCACGTTTGTGCTTCATATTCTTCTTTCAATGAAAGCAGCGAATTGAGCTTCTCACCTTCCACCAGCTCCCCTTTCGCAATAATTAGCTTCCCTTTATTCACCCAGCCCCGTGTCGATACAATCTCTTTGAGGTTCTGTTGCAAAGCTTTTTCAGTAAATTTTTCATCTACTACCAAATTCGGACTTAAAATATCAAAGAAAAGGTCGTAATACACCTTGCAGTATTCATTGTAAGGAGCCGCCGCAAAAAAATGATCTACAGCCTCATTCAGCTGTTCCAATGATAGTATAGGTGCTGTAGGTATTGTTTTAATGTGATTGTTATCTTGGATAATTGCAAGCTCCAATCTGTTTTCTGAAGGTCTTTTTAGTAGTACTCCATTTCGGTAACTTTCAGTAATAAAAAGAGCCGCTTTGTCTAATAATTGCTCGCGTTTAGCTTGAGGTAAATGATTGAAATATTCGTTTTTTTTCTGCTGAAATTTTTGTAGAGCAGAAACCGTAGCCGAACTATCTTCGCGATAATAAACCGTAGATTGTTTGATAATCAGTTGTTCCTCCTCTTGTAGTTGTTCTTTAGTTTTTTTTAGCGGAAAGTCAAACGGTGCATAAAGGTTCTCGTGCTGCCACAATTCCCCCTTCCTAAATTCGTATTTAAATTTAGCCTTTTCAGGAAACACCTGCAAGATAAGCACCAAAACCACCACAAGCGCCAACAGCTTGCCATATATAGAAGTCTTAGCAAAAGTCTTAAGTTTTTTAAAGTCCATATATTAGTTGCTAAATATGCTGCAAAAATACAAAATAATTTTGAATTATGGATTCTAAATTGTGAATTTTCACCCCCCCAATTCAAAATTCAGAATTCAAAATTCATAATTCCCCCATCGAACCTTCAGCGAAGGTTGAGCGAAGGATAAGCGAAGGATAAGCGAAGGATAAGCGAAGGATGAGCGAAGGAAAGTCAGCGAGCTGGCGCAGCTGAGTATGTGACGAAGGATAAAAAACTATGCGGCTCGCACTGAAGAATAAATCACCTCACTAAGAAAATTTTCTACACTCAAAAAAAATAACAACAAAAAAAATGATAAAAAAATTGATGATTCAAAAAAAAAGTGTAACTTTGCAAAAAATATGCAGTGATTATTTTAGTATCTAACTAAATATCAATAACTAACAATACAAATACACTTTTAAAAGATGATTAAAAAGAGATTATTTTTATGGGTAGCGAGCTTGTTTTCCCTTGTTACTTTTGCTCAACAAGAATCGCAATACACACAGTATATGTACAACACTATGCTGTTCAACCCAGGGTATACAGGTTCTCGTGAAGTAGGAAGTTTCTTTGGAATGTTCCGCACCCAATGGGTAGGGCTAAAAGGAGCACCTACTAACGGAAGTATTAGCTATCACCAGCCTATGCAATCTATGCGCAACGTAGGCTTAGGAGGAAGTATCTTTCGCGAAAGTATAGGCCCTCAAAACCAAACCGCTCTAAACGTAGCCGTGTCATACACTATCAATTTTGAGAACTCAAAATTAGTGTTTGGGTTGCAAGGAGCAGGCAATATTTTTGAAATAGATTATGACGAACTAAAGAAACAAGATGCAAGTGATGCATCACTCAGTGGTAAAGAGAGTGTATTCTCACCCAACTTGGGAGCTGGGTTCTATTGGTATACCAATAAGTACTACGTAGGATTTTCAGTACCTAATATGCTTGAAACTACCCACTACAAAGGCAATGCGGTATCAGTACTCAAAAATTCACAACACTTATACCTTATAGGAGGTTATGTGTTCGATTTAAGCGACACTGTGAAGTTTAAACCAGCAGTGTTAGGAAAAATGTCCTTTGGGGCACCTTTGCAAATAGACGGCTCTTTAAACTTTATGTTTAACGACAAATTTGTGATAGGGGCGTCTTACCGCTGGTCGGCAGCATTGAGCGTAATGGCAGGATTCCAAATAAACGATCGTTGGTTTGCAGGCTATAGTTACGATTTTGAAA
>NZ_KB291344.1:71172-113334 GCF_000318275.2 Capnocytophaga sp. oral taxon 332 str. F0381 | reverse complement strand
ATCGTTTCACCACGTTTCTTCTAATAAAACAGAATTACAACTATATATTTAAAATATCTAACGAATGAGAATATTAACTTTTAGTGCAGCCTTATTAGGCACTACACTTCTTTTTGCTCAGCCCGAGAAAGAGCTGGAAAAGGCAAATGAAATGTACAACAACTTTTCTTATATCGATGCAATTAAAATTTACGAACGCATTGCCAAGAGAGGATTTGTTAATCAAGAAATGCTTGAGAGTCTCGGAAACTCTTACTACTACAATGCCGAATATAAAAATGCATTGCCTTGGTACAAGCAACTTTTTGAAGGTAATTACCAAATAAAACCAGAGTATTACTATCGTTATGCACAAGTGCTAAAATCTGTAGGCTCATATGATGAGTCCAACAAAATGATGGCTAAGTTCATAGAGCTTACTAATGCTAATGATACTCGCGCAGCAATGTTTGAGCAACATAAAGACTATCAGAAAGTTATTAAGAAAAATTCTGGTCGTTTTCAGTTGAACAACGCAAGCATCAATACCGAAAGCTCAGAGTATGGTACCGCTTTTTATGGTACTAATAAAATCGTATTCTCAGGAGCTGCAAGTGCTAAAAACTCTCGCGGTAATATATCTCAATGGACAGGGGAAGGTTTTTACGACCTTTACGAAGCCGACCATTACGACCAAAAATTAGGTGAAAGAAAAGCTTTTTCATCTACTTTGAATACCCCTTTCAACGAATCAACAGCCGCTTTTACTAAAGATGGCAATACCATTTACTTTACACGTAATAACTACGTAAACAAAAAGTTGGGTACCGATATGGAAAATACTATCCTGCTAAAAATACTTCGTTCTACCAAAGATAAAAGTGGTAAATGGAGCAAAGCAGAAGAGTTGCCTTTCAATAGCGACCAGTACAACGTAGCTCACCCCGCACTTTCACCTGATGGTAAATACTTGTACTTCGCTTCCGATATGGCTGGCTCATTCGGTAACTCCGATATCTATAGAGTTGAAATATTAGCTAACGGGCAATTTGGAAAACCCGAAAACTTAGGTAATATTATCAATACCGCAGGGCGTGAGTCATTCCCATTTGTATCTGATGACAACGTATTGTACTACTCTTCTGACGGTATACCTGGTTTAGGTGGTTTAGATATTTTTGCTGTTAAATTTAAAGATGATGGCACCAAAACTAAACCTATGAACATCGGGCAACCTGGTAATAGTGCCGATGACGACTTCTGCTTCGTTATAGATGCAAGCACTCGTTTAGGATTCTTAAGCTCTAACCGCCCTGGTGGTAAAGGTCGTGATGATATCTACACTTTCCACGAAGATGTGCCTTTAGAATTTAGCTGCGAACGCCCTATAAAAGTAGTTATTAAAAATGCTAAAACCAAAGAAGTAATTCCTAATGCTACCGTTACCTTGTCTGATAAAGTAATGACTCAGTTGGACAAACAAAAAACCAATGCAGAAGGTACTTACACTTTTGAAAAACAAAGCTGTAATGACGACCCTCGTTACTACTTGCGCGGCGAAAAAGAAAAATTTCAAACTGCCGAAGTAAACCTTACCTTAAAAGAAGACGGCGATGATGAGCTTTACGAAATATTGCTCAAACCAAAAGAAGTGCTTAAAAAAGGTATGGACTTAGCGAAGGTGTTTGAAATCAAAGAAATTAAATTCGACTTAGGTAAAGCTGATATCCGCCCTGATGCCGAAGTAGAACTTATCAAAATTGTTGAGGCTATGAAGGAATATCCTCGTATGAAGATTGATATTCGTTCACATACCGATAGTAGAGGTTCTGCCAGCGCAAATATGAAGTTGTCTGACCGTCGTGCAAAATCTACTATGAACTGGATAATATCTCAAGGTATTGCTAAAAATCGCTTAAAAGCAAAAGGTTATGGTGAAAGTCGCTTGGTAAATCGTTGTAAAGATGGCGTACCTTGTACCGAAGAAGAACACCAACAAAACCGTCGTAGTGAGTTTATAATTACTGCTATGTAATTCCATAGTAATAAAAACATTACTAATCCAAAAGCATCCAAAACTTTGTCAGCGTCTTTTTTAGGATAAAAGACGCTGGCAAAGTATTTGTTTTTACATAATCATATAAATATAAAAACATAAAACAACTGACAAATATTCTGATGAAAAAACTTCTTTTAGCAATTTTTGCTATCACTACACTACAAATTTCTCTTGCTCAAGATGAAAAAGACGCTTTGCGTAAAGCAGCCAAATATTACAAAAATTTGGACTATATGGAGGCTATTGCTGCTTACGAAAGTATTGCACGCAAAGGCGTAGAACCTCAAGAGTTATTAGAAAACTTGGGTAATTGTTATTATTATAATGCCGATTATCAACAGGCAAATAAGTGGTATGCCAAACTATTTACAGGCAAAGATGCCAAAGGGAAACCTTTTAACGTCAAGCCCGAATACTATTACCGCTATGCACAAACTCTTAAAAGTAAAGGTGAGTATGAAGAGTCTGACAAAGTGATGGATAGATTCGTAGCTATTGCCGATAAAAACGATTCGCGTGCAATCTTGTTTATGAAAAATAGAGATTATCAAAACGAGGTAAAACGCAATTCCGATAGGTTGGAACTCAACCTGCTCAAGATTAACACTCGTAAATCGGAGTATGGTACAGCTTTCTATGGTGATAACATTGTTTATGCCACTGCCAGCGGAGGTTTCTTGCGCAAACGCTCTGAATGGACAGGCGATAACTTCTATTCGCTCTACGAAGCCAATACCGATAGCTTGCAGGCTTTTAAAAAATCCAAACTCAATGGTATCAATACCAAGTTCAACGAGTCGACAGCTGCTTTTACCAAAGATGGTAATACAATTTACTTTACCCGTAATAACTTTATCAACAACGAGGTAAAAACCAATGGCGACCAAACAGTGTTGCTAAAAATATTCCGTGCTACTAAAGATAAAAATGGCAAATGGGGCAATGTGCAAGAAATGCCTTTCAATAGCAATATTCATAGCGTAGCGCACCCCGCTCTTTCACCCGATGGTAAGTATATCTACTTTACTTCCGATATGAAAGGCTCTATAGGAGCTTCCGATATTTATAGAGCGCTTATACTTCCTTCTGGTGGCTATGGCAAACCTGAAAATTTAGGCGAAAAAATCAATACACCAGGGCGTGAATCTTTCCCTTTTGTGTCGGACGACAATATATTGTACTATTCATCAGACGGTTTCCCTGGTTTAGGCGGACTTGATATCTTTGCCGTAAAACTCAACGAAAATGGCGACCCTATCTCTAAACCTACCAATATTGGTAGACCTGCTAATAGTGCTGAAGATGATTTTTGCTACGTTATCAATAGCCAAACACACATTGGTTACCTTACCTCTAATCGTCCCGAAGGGCGTGGTAGTGATGATATTTATAGTTTTTATGAGCATACACCTTTGCGTTTTACCTGCCAATATAGCCTTAAAGGTATAGTGAAAGATAATGCCACAGGTAAAGTTATACCCCAAGCCAAAGTGAGCCTTTTCGGAGCTGATAAAAAACTGATGGAAGAAGCAGTAGCCGATGAGGAAGGTCGTTTTACTCTTAAATATACTGCCGATTGTGGCGATTTGCGTTTGCTTTTGAAATCTGAAAAAGAACAATATAACCCCACCGAACAGCCTTTGGCACTCAATAGCACTAAGGAGGTATTTACCGATTTGCGTATGACTCCTATACCTGTAGTGGTAGAAGAGAAAAAAGAAGAAAAAATGGAAGTGGGTAAAGACCTTGCTAAAATGTTACAAATTGATAATATCTATTTTGATTACAACAAATCTAACATACGTAAGGACGCAGCAGAACAGCTTGCTAAGATTGTAGCTATAATGAAAGAACACCCTACAATGAAAGTAGATGTACGCTTGCATACCGATAGTAGAGGTTCTGATAAATACAACTTAGCCTTGTCAGAACGCCGAGCTAAATCAACTGTACGTTGGATAGTATCTAAAGGTATTAAAAAGAACCGCATTACAGGTAAAGGTTATGGCGAAACTCAGTTGGTAAATGATTGTACTAACGATGTGCCTTGTACTGAAGAACAACACCAACAGAACAGGCGTAGTGAGTTTATTATCATAAGTTACTAATTTAACAAAAGAGGCTCTAAAAAAGCCTCTTTTTTTATTGCCTGTCGTGCTACAACTTGGAAATTATTTATTACTTTTGCCACATTTCTTGATAAATGGTTATTAAAACGGTGGAATTATTACAGTTATTTTCGCAAAGTAAAGCTTATCAGCACCTCATCGAGGAGCTAAAACAACATCGCAACTGCCAAATTGATGGGCTGGTAGGTGCAGCGCTATCAGTAGTGGTA
The DNA here is from genome assembly GCF_000318275.2 of Capnocytophaga sp. oral taxon 332 str. F0381. Taxonomy (NCBI): domain Bacteria; kingdom Pseudomonadati; phylum Bacteroidota; class Flavobacteriia; order Flavobacteriales; family Flavobacteriaceae; genus Capnocytophaga; species Capnocytophaga sp. oral taxon 332. The sequence continues at coordinate 108,958 of NZ_KB291344.1, read as the reverse complement.
GCCAATCTTTTTTTTCAGAAAAAGCAACATCTGTTTTTGCTATTGCCCGATAAAGAAGAAAGTGCTTATTACTTGAATGATTTAGAAGCTCTTATAGGCGAAGAACGGGTACTCTTCTTTCCCGATAGCTATCGCCGTCCGTACCAAATAGAGGATACCGACAATGCCAATGTGCTACTGCGGGCAGAAGTGTTAAATCAATTGAGTCATAGCAATAAGCCGTTGGTAGTAGTATCCTACCCCGAAGCCTTGTTCGAGAAGGTGATTACTCGCAAGCAACTAGAAAAAAACACACTCAAAATCAGTAAAGGCGACAACCTAACCATTGATTTCCTCAATGAAGTACTCTTTTCATATAATTTTCACCGCACCGATTTTGTTACCGAACCTGGTGAGTTTTCGGTACGAGGGGGAATTGTAGACATCTTTTCATTTTCTAATAATGAGCCTTATCGCATTGAGTTTTTTGGCAATGAAGTTGAAAGTATTCGCATTTTTGATGTAGAAACTCAGCTGTCAAAACTCCGATTAGAACAAATTACCGTAATTCCTAATGTAGATAACAAAGAAAGTGAAGAGGTGCGCCAATCTTTTTTGGAGTACATCAGCGAAAAAACGCTTTTTATAGCCAAAGATATAGGCTTGATGCCCCCAAAAATAGACAAACTTTTTGCTAAAGCTACCGATATATACAACAAAATGGAGCAAGGGGTAAAACGTACTTCCCCAGAGGAACTTTATTGCCAATCAGGAGAATTGCAAAAACAGCTGGAACGCTTCCTGCAAGTGAACGTACATACCGCTTTTTCACCCACTAAAGCACAGCATCAAGAGGTGATACTTCCTTTTTCTACTTTGCCCCAACCTTCTTTCAACAAACAGTTTGAGCTGCTCATTGCTTACCTAAACGACAAGCACGCCGAGGGCTATCAGAACTATATATTGTGCGGCACCGAGCAGCAAGCAAAGCGTTTTCACGATATATTTGAAGAGATGGAGCAGAAGGTAGCCTACCAAACGCTACAGCTCTCGTTACACGCAGGTTTTGTAGATAACGAACTGAAAATAAACGTTTTTACCGACCACCAGATATTTGAGCGCTACTATAAATTTCAGCTGAAAAACGGCTATGCCAAAAAGCAAGCAATAACCCTCAAAGAGCTGATGCAGCTGGAGGTAGGCGACTATGTTACCCATATCGACCACGGAATAGGTAAGTTTGCTGGCTTGCAAAAAATAGAAGTAGAAGGCAAGCAACAAGAGGCTATCAAGCTGATTTACGGCGATCGCGATGTGCTATTTGTCAGCATTCACGCCTTGCACAAGATAACCAAATACAACGGCAAAGACGGCAAGCCGCCCAAAATATACAAGTTGGGGTCAGGAGCGTGGAAAGCCCTCAAACAGAAAACCAAAGCACGAGTAAAAGAAATAGCCTTCAACCTTATTCAGCTATACGCCAAACGCAAAGAGGCGCAAGGCTATGCCTTTGCGCACGACAGCTATATGCAGCACGAGCTGGAAGCCTCATTCCTCTACGAAGATACCCCCGACCAAAGCAAGGCTACTGCCGAAGTAAAAGCCGATATGGAAAGTACAAAACCTATGGATAGGTTGGTTTGCGGCGATGTGGGCTTTGGCAAAACCGAAGTGGCTATTAGGGCAGCCTTTAAGGCAGTGGATAACGGCAAGCAGGTAGCAGTATTAGTGCCTACTACGGTATTGGCTTTTCAGCACTACCAAACCTTTAGTCAGCGAATGAAAGATTTTCCGGTGCGCATCGATTATCTGAATCGTTTCCGCACGGCTAAGGAGAAAAAAATCATTTTGGAAGAACTCGCCAAAGGGCAGCTGGACATCGTTATCGGTACCCACCAAATAGTAGGCGAAAAGGTACAATATAAAGATTTGGGGCTGCTGATAGTAGATGAGGAACAGAAGTTTGGGGTAGGGGTGAAGGACAAGCTCAAAACCCTAAAAGAAAACCTTGATGTGCTGACCCTTACAGCTACCCCTATACCGCGAACCTTGCAGTTTAGCCTTATGGCAGCTCGCGACCTTTCGGTTATCAATACGCCACCGCCTAACCGCTATCCTATCGATTCGCAAGTGATACCTTTTAGCGAAGAGGTGATACGCGATGGTATTCGCTACGAAATACAACGCGGTGGACAGGTGTTTTTTATGCATAATAGGGTTGAAAACATCAGGGAAGTTGCTGGTATGATACAGCGTTTGTTACCCGATGCCCGCATAGCCATAGGACACGGACAAATGGAGGGCAAAAAGCTGGAAGAAACGATGCTTGCCTTTATGGAAGGGGCATACGATGTGCTGGTGGCTACCACTATTATTGAGAGTGGATTGGATGTGCCGAATGCTAACACTATTTTTATCAATAACGCTCATAACTTCGGCTTGTCCGACCTGCACCAAATGCGTGGTAGGGTAGGGCGTAGCAATAAAAAAGCGTTTTGCTACTTCATCACACCTCCACTGATAGCAATGAGCGATGATGCCCGCAAGCGTATAGAAGCAATAGCCCAGTTCTCCGATTTGGGCAGCGGACTTAACATTGCAATGAAAGACTTAGAAATTAGAGGGGCAGGCGACTTGCTTGGCGGTGAACAAAGTGGTTTTATCAACGAAATTGGGTTCGATACCTACCAAAAAATATTGCAAGAAGCCATAACAGAACTCAAAGAAAACGAATTTTCAGCCTTGTATCATACCGAAGAGGAAAATAAAACCTATTTAGTAGATACACAAATAGATACAGACTTTGAATTGCTCTTCCCCGACACCTATGTCAATAGAGTAGCCGAACGATTGAACCTATATAACGAGCTAAGTAATATCACCGATGAAGACGCATTACAAAAGTACGAACGCAACCTTATCGATCGTTTTGGCAAGCTGCCCCCTCAGGCTATCGACCTGCTCAACAGCGTACGCGTGAAGTGGTTGGCGACCCGTATGGGGATAGAGAAACTCGTAATGAAGAACGGAAAGATGACAGGTTATTTTATAGCCGACCAGAATAGTCCGTTTTATCAGAGTGCGCGTTTCCAAAAATTGCTTCTTTTTGTACAGCGATATCCCAAGCAATGCCGATTACAAGAAAAAGAAACCCGCAATGGGCTGCGCTTGCTAATACTCTTTGACGGTATTAACACCGTGTATCAAGCGTTGAAAGTGCTACAACAAATAGAAGCGTAATAATATTTAATATTAAACACTATGAAAACATTATTAAAAGAATTGATAGGAAATAACCCTATTATACTCGGTATTATTTTTCTTTTAGTTACTGCTTTTGGTATTTGTTATATCATTGGAGCTGTAAAAAATTGGGATTGGCTATATAACCCAAATCCTTATGGAAGTTTGATTCAAAGAGCCAGTCATTTTTTAGGTCGTAAAACAGCACGTGTTCTTGGCTTTATTTTTGGTATTGTTTTAACAGTAATAGGGATTTTTGCCTTCTATGACCGTTGTTTTCCCCATTAATGTGAGCTCGTAGAATAAAGTTCAAAACTTTCCTAAAGTTAAACCTCAAAATTTATATACTATGCCAAACCTAAAGCATACCCTCACCGAACCTTGAGCGAAGGATAAGCGAAGGATGAGCGAAGGATGAGCGAAGGAAAGTCAGCGAGCTGGCGCAGCTGAGTATGTGACGAAGGAAAGTCTGCGGAATATGTGACAAAGGAAAGTCTGTGAATATGTGAAGCCTGTGCGGCTCGCACCGAAGGAAAGTCAGCGAGCTGTAAAATTATCAATTCTTAATTGTTAATTGTCAATTAATTGTTATCTTTGCCAAAAATATAAGGATTATGAGTGTAGTGAGATTACAAGCAACAATACAAGATTCGGACGTTCCATATTTAGAGAGATTTCTAAAAGGTATATCTGCTACTGATATTAAATTTGAAGATGAAGAAAATTATTTTGATATTCTTTCTACTGAAGACCTTGAAATGATAGCAATATCAAAAGAACAAGGCAATCTTGGTATGGTGACAAAAAATGAAGATGTTTTTAAGGAAATTAGAGAGCTAAGAGAAAGAAAATGGAAATAGTTTGGACTGATAAAGCAAAAGAAAGGCTTAAAGAAAATCTTGAATTTTGGGATATACATAACGGAACACCTTTTCTTTTTCAGATAAAATATTATTGGAAATTCAGAGATTAATGTTTGAACTTTCTAATAATCCCATTTTCTTAGGGCGTTATAACAAAGATTTAAACCTATATGTAAGAGCTATTCTTAAAGGTAGGTACTTAGTGTATTTTCAAGTTAAAAGTGAAGATAATAGAGAATATATTGAAATTCAATACTTTTTAAGTTCAAAACAAAAACAATTGTTTTAAGATAAAACAGCTTTAGAGATATGGTAGTGCTACAAGATTTTAGTTTTGGTAATTTTCGTTCGTTTAAAGATATTCAAACTTTGAGTTTGTCTAAAGCCCATTTGGCTTCAGCAAAAGATAAGTTATTAGAGCCTACTCACACTTTTGAATATCAGGCACACTCATTTCTGAAAACAAAAGCTATTTACGGAGCCAATGCCAGCGGTAAGAGCAATGTAGTAAAAGCCCTCAATACTTTCTTGAAAATACTATCCGATTCGGTAAAGAACGCCAAAATAATTTCGGAAGTGAGTAGCTTTTTTATTAACAAAAGTACGCCTTCTTTTTTTCAGATGATTTTTTGGATAGATGAGGTAAAATATCGCTATGGCTTTGAGGTAGTAGAAGGCAAAATAACAGCCGAATGGCTCTATGCAGAGAAAGCTAAAAGCGAACTTTGTTATTTTATAAGAGAAGAACAACAAATTATAGCGTTAGATACTACTCACTTTGCTGAAGGGGCTATCTATATCAACCTTACCCAACAAGGCGAAGATACCCAAGAGTTACTTACCGATACCAGCTTATTTCTTACAGTGTTGGCATCGTTTGGCTTTGGTAAAACATCCAAACTTCTAATTAGCAACCTTAGCCAAATTAATATTATCAGTGGCTTGAGTGAACCTACAATGATGAGTTATGCCAAAGAAGCACTCAAAAATAAAGATAAGAAACGTTTTATACTCAATTTGCTAAAAAAAGGAGATACTTCTATTGAAAATTTACAATTATTAGATATTACCGACTTTGAAAATGCTGAAAATTCTCAGAAAGATTATCTGGTAGTAGCTAAAAGTATAGGCGAAGAAGAGGCTGATAGAGATATGATTTATTCTTTTGAGCATTATGAGTCGGAAGGTACTCGCAAACTCTTTGAGCTGAGTCCTTATCTGTATGAAGCTATAAAAGAGGGGCACCCCTTAGTGATAGACGAATTTGACGCGCGTTTCCACCCACTGCTTACCAAGCGTATAGTACAGCTTTTTAATTCGGAAGAAAACCAACATACCCAATTTATTTTTGTTACCCACGACACTTCATTGCTGAGCAATACTCTGTTGAGGCGCGACCAAATAGAGTTTGTAGAAAAAGATAAGCAAGGGGCGAGTCATCTGTATGCCTTGGCTGAAATAGAAGGGGTAGAGGCAGAAACTTCTTTTGAGAAAGATTATATACACGGCAAATATGGGGCTGTACCTTTAGTAGAAGATTTTGCTGAATTAGTAACCAATTAACCAGAAAATAATGGGAAAGAAGACTAAAGCTGTAAAAGTAACCGACAAGGGAAAACCTTGGGAAAAACAGAAAGCCGCTTACCAATATCAGCCTCTGAAGTTAGCAAATAAAACTATACTGATAGTGTGCGAGGGGCAAACAGAAGAATGGTATTTTAGAAAGTTCTCTGTGGTGAGCCTTTCGGTAAAATGCGTCAATCTGCAAGGGCAGTCTAAGCTAAATTTGGTGCGAGCTACTGAAGAAATTATCAAAGATGATGATTACACTTTTGATGAAGTGTGGTGTGTATACGATATGGATGTACGCGATATAGATAAAGACTTTGCAAACTTTGATAACTCAATAGAAAAAGCTAAAAAACTGAACTATAAAGTGGCCTATTCTAATGATTGCTTTGAACTTTGGCTCTTATTATATTATAAAAATATAGAAAATAAGTATAACAGAGATTATTATTACGCAGAACTCAGCAAAATATTTCAGATAAACTATATAAAAAAAGGTAAAAAGATAGATTTTTGTAAAAATCTTTATGGTTTATTACAAAAAGATAGTAACGCATCAGAACAAGAGGCAATAAAACGAGCCGAAAAACTATATGTTACTAAAAAACATCTACCTTATCATAAACAAAAACCTGTAACCTTAGTATATCAATTAGTGCAGTTGCTGAATGAATATAAGAAAGATTAAACAAGAAAATGAAAAAAAACACTACTAATATAACCCCTGTAGAAAACCTTGAAGTACAAGGGGCACGGGTGCATAACCTCAAAAACATAGACCTTAGCATACCTCGCGAAAAGTTAGTAGTTTTCACAGGACTTTCGGGTAGTGGCAAGTCGTCATTAGCATTCGATACTATTTATGCCGAAGGGCAACGCCGCTATATAGAAACTTTCTCTGCCTATGCTCGTCAGTTTCTCGGAGGGCTCGAGCGCCCCGATGTAGATAAAATAGACGGGCTCTCGCCAGTGATTGCTATTGAACAAAAAACAACTTCTAAATCACCACGCTCTACCGTAGGTACTATTACCGAAATATACGACTTCTTGCGCTTGCTCTTTGCGCGGGCTTCTGATGCTTTTAGCTATACCACAGGCGAAAAAATGGTGAGCTATAGCGATGCCCAAATACAAGAGCTCATCACTAAAGAATACAATGGCAAACGCATCAATATATTAGCCCCTGTAGTGCAATCACGCAAAGGACATTACCGCGAACTTTTTGAGCAGATAGCCAAACAAGGCTTCGTAAAGGTGCGCACCGATGGCGAAATACGCGATATAGAAAAGGGTATGAAGCTCGACCGCTACAAAACACACGACATAGAAATCGTTGTAGACCGTATGCAGATAGACGATACCGATGATACCCAAAAACGACTGCAAGAAACCATCAAAATAGCAATGAATTACGGCGATGATGTACTAATGGTATTAGAACAAGACAAAACCAAAGCGCAGTACTTCAGTCGGCACCTGATGTGTCCTTCTTCGGGTATCTCTTACCCTATGCCTGAGCCTAACACTTTCTCTTTCAATTCGCCTAAAGGAATGTGTCCACACTGCAATGGTTTGGGCGAAGTGCAAGAAATCAACCTTACTAAAATTATCCCAGACCCATCGCTATCTATCAAAAACGGAGGTATTGTTGCCATAGGCGAACAGAAAAGCACTTGGATTTTTAAGCAGTTAGAGCTCATCGTTCAAAAATTCGGGCATAAACTTTCCGACCCTATTGATAAGCTACCCAAAGAAGCTATGGATATTATTCTGCACGGCGGCAAGGATAAATATGCTGTAAAATCGGAGGTAATGGGGCTTACTCGCAATTTTGAAATTGATTTTGAGGGAATTATTAGCTTTATCAAGAGTCAGCACGAGAATACCGATATGACAGCTATCAAGCGTTGGGCAGAAGAGTTTATGGATAATGTGCCTTGCGAGCATTGTCACGGCACACGCCTGCGCAAAGAAGCATTATACTTCAGAATAGCCGATAAAAATATAGCTGAACTTTCAGCCTTAGACATTACTGACTTATTAGCGTGGTTTAAAGAATTACCCCAACATATTTCTACCAAACAACAGAAAATAGCTTCCGAAATCATCAAAGAAATTACTACCCGCTTACAATTTCTTATAGATGTAGGGCTTACCTACCTATCGCTGAACCGCAGTTCAAAATCGCTTTCTGGGGGTGAAGCACAACGCATACGCTTAGCCACCCAAATAGGCTCTCAGCTCACGGGGGTACTCTACATTTTAGACGAGCCCAGCATAGGCTTGCACCAACGCGACAATCAGCGGCTTATCAACTCGCTCAAATCACTGCGTGATATAGGCAATTCGGTAATTGTGGTAGAACACGATGAAGAGATGATACAAGAGGCTGATTATGTGGTGGATATAGGTCCTAAAGCAGGAGTAAACGGAGGTGAAATCATCTTCAAAGGTACCCCTAAAGAATTGCTAAAAGCCAATACCCTCACAGCCGACTATATGAGCAGGCGCAAGCAGATAGAAGTGCCAGCCGAAAGGCGCAAAGGCAATGGCAAAGAGATTATTCTAAAAGGCTGCACGGGCAACAATCTGAAGAACGTAACAGTCAAATTCCCCTTGGGGGTGATGATAGGCGTAACAGGGGTGTCGGGGAGTGGTAAATCTACCCTTATCAATGAAACATTGTATCCTATCCTCAACGCTCATTTTTTCAACGGCGTAAAAAAGCCAATGCCTTATAAAAGCATCGAGGGCTTAGAGCATATCGACAAGGTTATTGATATAGACCAATCGCCTATTGGGCGCACACCGCGTTCAAATCCCGCAACTTATACGGGGGTTTTCAACGAAATACGCACCCTTTTCACCCAAGTGCCCGAGGCGCAAATACGCGGTTATAAACCTGGGCGTTTCAGCTTCAACGTCAAAGGCGGTAGATGCGAAACTTGCGAAGGCTCAGGAATGAAAGTAATAGAAATGAACTTCCTGCCCGATGTATATGTGCCCTGCGAGACTTGTAAAGGCAAGCGTTTCAACCGCGAGACCCTTGAGGTGCGCTACAAAGGCAAGTCGATAGCCGATGTGCTTGATATGACTATTAGCGAGGCGGTGCAGTTCTTCGAACCTATTCCTAAAATATACCGCAAGCTCAAAACTATTGAAGAGGTAGGGTTGGGCTACATCACTTTGGGGCAACAATCTACTACCCTTTCAGGGGGGGAAGCCCAACGGGTGAAGTTGGCTACCGAGCTTTCTAAAATAGATACGGGCAACACTTTTTATATATTAGACGAGCCTACCACAGGGCTTCATTTTGAAGATGTAAAAGTACTCTTAGAAGTCCTCGATCGTTTGGTAGATAAAGGCAATACCGTGCTGGTGATAGAGCATAATATAGATGTGATACGCAAGGTAGATTACATTATAGATATAGGCTACGATGGCGGCAAAGCAGGTGGCGAAGTAGTGGCTTTTGGCACCCCTGAAGAAGTAGCAAAAAACAAGAGAAGCTTCACCGCCGAGTACTTAAAATAAATTCAAAATTCATAATTAATGGAGATTTCGCAACAAAAAATTGAAGAACTTGCTCCGAATGCTGAAGCAGCAAAAAAAGGGCGAGAATTGCACAAAAAAGGTAAGTTCGCTAACCTGAAAATTAGTGCCGAAAAGAACCTAATATGGGGCGAGTGTGCAGGTAGTGGTAAGAACCCTTACTATTGTTCTGCCGACTATCTTGATGAGCACAACCCTGTGTTTCGCTGCAACTGCCCTAGTAGGCAGTTTCCGTGCAAACACGCTATCGGGTTGCTTTACTGCTATGAGGCTGATGCTTCGCAATTTGCCGAAGCTGAGGTGCCTGAGGATATCCTTTCTAAACGCAATAAAATAGAAAAAAAACAAGAGAAAAAAGCTCAAGAAAAGGAGAGTATTAAAGAAAAAGCCGAAAAACCTAAAAAGGTGAACAAGGCGGCTTTCACTAAGAAAATAGATGCACAGCTCACCGGTATAGAAACTGCCCAAAAGTTGCTGCGCGACATCGTAAATACAGGGCTTTCATCAGTAGATGCCAAACTGCGCGCTACTCTGAAAGCACAGATAAAAGAGCTGGGTAATTACTACATTGGGGGAATACAAACCGCCTTTAATAACCTGCTGCTATCAATAGAAGAAGTAGAAAACGAAGAATATACTGAGGTAGTAAACAATCTGAACTTCCTTTCGGCTTTACTAAAAAAAGCAACCGACTACCTCAAAGCGCGCAAAGAAGACCCAGAAGGCACGCCTGAATTGTCATCGGCTATTGAAGAGCAAATAGGCTATGTGTGGAAGTTGGTAGAGCTAATGCAATACGGTCAGTATGAGGAGAATGCAAACCTTGTACAGCTCTCGTTCAATAGTTACGATAATGAGGCTCGCAAAGAGTACGTAGATGAGGGCGTATGGCTGAACCTCAAAACAGGTAAGATATACAAAACACTCAACTATCGCCCTTATAAAGCAGCTAAATACATCAAGGAAGATAACAGTGTATTTAGCGTATTGCAGCTAAAAGATTTGTACATCTACCCAGGTGATCAAAACCCACGTATCCGTTGGGAGGCGGAGGGGAGTGTTGAGCGTCTGTTGCAAAAAGACGATTTGGCTACCCTCAAAAGCTGGGCTTCAACGCAGTTTGCCGAAACTGTCAAATCAGTAAAAAACACGATTAAAAACCCACTGATGGATAAGCAGCCCGTAGTGCTATTGGCACTGCACAAAGCCTACCTAAAAGGCGATAACTTGGTAGTAGAAGATGTTAATGGTTTTGCCCTTACCCTGAAAGATATTGAAGAAGGAGCGGTATCGCCTACTGCCAACCTAAGAGCCTTCTTGCCTGCCAATGCCGAAGGGCTTTGCCTAACAGTGATGATGCACAACGATATTAAAAACGGATTGCTATCAGCACAACCGCTTTCGCTCATTACCCCCGATAAGATTGTTCGTTTATTGTATTAGCAACTTAACAAATTGAAAAAGAATGAAACCTTTATACGAATTACAACAAGAATTAAATCGCTTATTTATAGCGGGAAGTAAGTTTGCTAAGAACGACCCTCGCTTGCAGAAGCATATTCCTATACTCAAAAAATTAGGCGAGAAAGCCCCTGTTTTCAATAAATTAGCCCAAGATGTAGAAGAATTATTGCAGCTTGATGCCCAGCAATCGGCTGAAAAGTTGTTATCGCTTTCTACTTTGCTTTATTCTGTGCTTTACACGCAAGGCACTACTACTGAAGAGGGAGCAGCTGTAGCCAACCAAGTGCCGAATGTAGCTCTTTCGGACGTGAATACTCAGTACTCATACTTGCAGCTAAAACCTGTACTACAAGCCCTTACCCAAAGCAACTCAGGGCGTTTAGAGACTGTAAAAGATGCTTATGAGCGCGGTATTTTCAAAGACTCTCGTACCTTTGGCTATTTGAGTTTTGCCTTGGCAGACAAGTATTCAGAGTTAGCCGATTATATAATGGAGGTAGTAATTCCTGCTAGTGGCAAGGCAATGTTACCTTTCTTAGCAGCCGACTTTAAGTTAGAGGACAAGGTAGAAAACGTACGTCGTCTGCGCTTGCTCTATAAGCTCGGTTATGCTGAGGTGGACGGACTTATCGATAAGATATTTGCAGAAAGTTTGCCCAACCTACAAGCCGAAGCTATAGCGATACTTTCGGATAAAAAAGATGAAAAGACTGAAGATTTTATCATCAGTCTTACAAGCGATAAAAATAAAACGATACGTGGGGCAGCCTATAAAGCATTGGCAAAAATCGGCACACAGCGCTGCATCGATAAGCTATACGAGTTGTACAGCAACAACAAGCAGAAAGGAAACGGGGAACTGTTGGCAGAAGCGATAGCCTCAGTTCCATTAGCCACGCAGTATCAGCCATTCCTTCAGAAAGTACGCGAACGCTTTGAAGCGCTGCTTTCAATGGACGAAGCAGACGAAAAAGCCCTAACAGCAGCCTTTGAGCGATTGCCTATAGAGTGGGAGATTCTCAAACACAAAGATTATCCTGAAACGTATGCACTATTGGGTGAGATTTTAAGCAATAAACGATTTGATGCAATGGCTAAAAAGCGTTCAGCAAGCAATTATAACATAGCCCCTTGCTTGAATGAAATACTCTACACTTTTGATAAAGATAAAGTATTGTCTTTCTATGAGCAATATGCTACTGATGTTTTCGGCAATACTTGGACATCGCCATTAGCTATAAACTATCTCTATCGTGTTTTAGATAGCAAAGAGCGTTTCAGCAGAGAGAAGCTATACGAGGTCTTTGCACCACAATTTAATAAAGCGATTAATGCCCAATATATGATAGAAGCCTTAGCAGGCACTACTTCAGGCACTACTTATCGTTATTATGGTTACTATGGTGGATATTACGATAAAAAACCTCTTGCTAAAGAAGAGTTAGACCCGCGTTGGGCAGACTTGCTTTGCAATTACTTAGCAAGTGCAAAAGGTGATAATAGTCTTAATACCGATGCCCTTATGGTGTTAGATCGTATAGAAGAAGACAGCGAGCGTGTAAACTATCTTATTACTAAGGCATTGGCTAAAAGTTCAGCTTATACTCTAGAACGTCTTTACCGCCTGATAATAAAGCGCAATATGCCTAATAAGTTTGAAGTGTTATATGAGTCGTTGGCAAAAATGCCTAAAAGCAACCAGTATTATTACTGCACAATAGTAGAAGATGATAACTTTTGGAAGCCTTTCCCTAAAGAATATGCCCAAAAGTTCCGCGAGCTACACGAGAAAACAAAGCTCGATATTTTTAAGGAAATAGCGTGGCAAATAGAGAAATAATAACACTTCTCATTTGTCATTTGCCATTAAATTACTATCTTTGCACCCTAAATAACAGAAAATAAACGATATGCTCGATAAATTAAACATCGTTAAACAACGTTTTGACGAGATTTCCGACCTCATTATTCAGCCTGATGTCATCGCCGACCAAAAACGCTATATCCAGCTCAATAAAGAATATAAAGAGCTTAAAGAGCTGATGGATAAACGCGATGAATACATCACCGTGACAGCAAACCTCACTGAAGCTGAAGAAATTATCGCCGATGGCTCCGACCCCGAAATGGTAGAAATGGCAAAATTACAGTTGGAAGAAAGCAAACAGCGTCTCCCTCAATTAGAGGACGAAATCAAATATATGTTGATACCCAAAGACCCTGAAGATGCTAAAAATGCTGTGATGGAAATACGAGCTGGTACAGGTGGCGATGAAGCTTCTATCTTCGCTGGCGACCTTTATCGTATGTACACCAAATACTGCCAAAGCAAAGGCTGGAGTACCTCTGTAATGGATTTCAACGAGGGGACTGCTGGGGGCTATAAAGAGATTATTTTTGAAATTACGGGTGATAATGTATATGGCACTTTAAAGTTTGAAGCAGGGGTACACCGTGTGCAACGCGTGCCACAAACCGAAACTCAAGGACGTGTACACACTTCAGCGGCTACTGTTATTGTGCTGCCCGAGGCTGAAGAGTTTGATGTAGAGCTGGATATGGCAGATGTCAAAATTATCCGCACTACTTCTACCGGACCTGGTGGGCAGTCGGTGAATACTACTTATTCTGCCATACAGTTACAGCACATCCCTACAGGCATAGAGGTGCGTTGCCAAGATGAAAAATCACAGCACAAAAACCTTGATAAAGCACTAAAAGTTTTGCGCTCTCGCCTTTATGAAATGGAGCTGGCTAAAAAAATGGAAGCCGATTCTGCCCGCCGTAAGTCAATGGTCTCTACTGGCGACCGCTCTGCCAAGATACGTACCTACAACTATCCGCAAGGGCGCGTTACCGACCACCGCATCGGGCTTACCCTATACGACTTGCAAAACGTTATCAACGGCGATGTACAACGCCTTATCGATGAACTCCAACTTGCCGAAAATGCTGAAAAGCTCAAAGAAGGAGATGTATTTTAATGACAAATAAATAATAAATAAAAAAGCTGGTTGAGCAATTGTTCAACCAGCTTTTTTATGGTTCTATATTTACTATTTAAGGGTTTCTTTTAGCCATCTGAAGAAAGTACGCTGCCATAATAGTCCGTTTTGAGGTTGCAATACCCAATGGTTCTCATCGGGGAAGTATAAAAGCTCACTCTTGATACCTCGCAATTGCGCTGCCGTAAAGGCTTGAAAACCTTGTTCTTCGGGTACACGATAGTCCTTTCCTCCGTGAATGATGAGTATAGGTGTATCCCACTCTGTTATTTTCTCTATTGGATTAAACTCCTTATATGATTTTTGCGCCACAGCATTCTCTTTTTCCCAATAAGCACCACCTATTTCGTGGTTGTTAAAGAAAAGCTCTTCGGTAGTGCCATACATACTTTGCAAGTTGAATACCCCACAATGCGCTATAAAGCTCTTAAATCGTTTCTGATGAATACCTGCCAAATAGTAGATAGAATACCCACCATAGCTAGCACCCACAGCGCCTAAACGTTCTTTATCTACGTAGGGCTCTTTAGCAATATCGTCTATTGCTGATAGATAATCGCGCATAGCTTGTCCGCCCCAGTCCCCACTGATTTGGGCATTCCATTCTACACCAAACCCTGGTAAGCCCCGTCTGTTGGGTGCGATGATTATATAGCCTTGTGAAGCCATTAGTTGGAAGTTCCACCTAAAACTGTAAAACTGACTTACGATTGATTGTGGACCTCCTTGGCAGTATAGTAGGGTAGGGTACTTCTTATTAGGGTCAAAGTCAGGAGGATAAATCACCCAAGCGTGCATATCCTTGCCGTCAGTAGTTTTAATAATGCGCTCTTTTATAGGACAATCAGCGATGCTTTTATAAGCCTCATCGTTAAAGTGCGAGAGTTGTTGCATAGTGTAGTAAGGCAACTTTTTCTTCTCTTTTAGGTTGATAGTAAATACCTCAGCCGCGTGATTCATAGTAGTACGCACCACTATCAATTTATCCCCCGATTGCCCTACTATCTGGTTTACGTCATATACCCCTTTAGTAAGCTGTTGGGGGGTAGTATCCTTGCCATAAACATCTACTACAAACAGCTGTTCAGTGCCTTGAGTAGGAGCAATCAGGTAAATCTGTTTGCCGTCATTGCTCCAGCGGTAGCTAAATATCGTGTTATCCCATTGGGCAGTGAGGTTGATGCGTTTGCCGTCTTTTAGTATGTAAAGGTCATTCTTGTCAGATTCATCGCCATCGTGTGCCATACTCAGCCACGCCAGTACCCCCTCTTTGCTGTACTGTGGGTTAGTGTCATAGCCCATCATTCCCTCCGTTAGGTTTCGGGTTTTCATTGTCTTGAGGTCATACTCATATATATCAGTATTAGTGCTGAGTACATACGCGGTGCCTGCTTTAGCTTTGGTTACATATAGCACTTTCTGCCCATCAGGACTCCATATATAGTCTTCAGCCCCTCCATAAGGCATTTGCGGACAGTAAAACGGCAGCCCCTCCATTAAATCTTTTTGCTTGCCCTCAGCATCTTCTGTAAATACGTGGTTGTATTTGCCTTCATTCCACGTATCCCAATGGCGGTGGTCAAGCCCATTATACAACTGCCCCGATGATTTAGACAAGTCTTCGTAAAAGTCCTTCCCCAGCACTTTGTTAATTTTCACCTCTTTATGAGTGAGCTTTAGGCTGCGGTCGGCATTGTATTTAGCAGTCAGTTTTTCTATTTCTGCTTCGCTTATTGGGATGGGTACCCCTCCCTTTACGGCTAATTTGTAGTACTCCTTCTTAAAAGTGTTTTCTGCTATATCGGGTGTACTTACGCTCAGCAATACGTATTGTTGGTCAGGGGTGAGCGCTATGGCACTCACGCGCTGCAATTGCCATAGTTTTTCAAGGGTAAGTGGTTGTGGTTGAGCATTTGCTATATAAGCCGTCATCATTACAAGTGTTGTAAATAGTTTTTTCATTATCTATTAGCTTTAATCATCATTTTTTTAGCAATAAAATGGTAGCATTCCACCAAAAACAACCATATTTCTTTTAGTACAAACCCAATACCTGCTTTTATAACAGGTTTTACTCGGTTGTACACCAAGGATATCAACACACACACTATTATAAAAATTGGAGCACCTATCACTACTTGGTAAGGTTTCAATTGCATTGCATAATGTTGTATAAGCCCATAGGAAGTAATACTACCATAAAGCAAAAAGCAGTGTATTACGTAGATAGAAAGTGTGTTTTGCCCTATGGTGCGTATAAACTTAGAGGTAATCACGTTGCGCATCAGTGTAAAGAAGCCAAAAACGAGCAGTACATTCCCCAATCGCAAATAAACAAAATCCTCCATCAATCGCTTAATAAATGAAGAATGCCCTATATAATAAAGTTGTTCTACTATATAATGAGATGCCCATAAGAGAAAAGCCCCCACCGAAAAAAACAACAGTATAGCATTTCTGTATAAGTGTTTATGGTGTTTATATTGCTGAAATAAGTACCCCATAAAGCCCCCAAACGATACGTAACCATACCAAGGAAATATCGTAAAGAGACTACCATTGTTATGAGTAAAGTAATTAGCAATAGGCAGCGGTAGCCAGCTAAATTTAAGCTCTTTATAAAAAGGTTCAAAGGTAAAAGCCAACAGCGTAGTAGTTATAAGTATTGTAGGCATTACCCACGATTTTCGGTTGTATGAAATAAGGTAAGTAGTGATGAGCATCAGTAGCGAAAGCCCTATACAGTGCAACACATCTACACTTTGAAAACTCATACGCAAAAGGTAAGCAATCCCAATGAGCATAAAACCACGCCTAATCCCTTTCTTTACACGTGGGTTACGCCAGCCCACTTTCGTAGCATCACTTTCTTTTACTAACAAGAAAGTGAATATAAAACCCGAAACGGTAAAGAACACAGGAGCCGTAATCCCTGTGCAGTAATACCAAAACCAAAAAATAGGATTCTTGAGGTCGCGATAACTATTGGCAAGTAGCCCATTCACAAAGTGCCCTTGCAACATCATACAGATAGCAAAAGCGCGGATTACATCTATAAAGTCAAGTCTAAATTTCTTAATCTGTTCCATAGTTGTATTTGTTTACTCCTCCTTGTATAGTTCAATAAGCCCTTCAGGAGTATTTACGGTAATTTTACGCCCTTCACGGTCTATTTTATCAAGAAAGTTTATAGGTATTAATATTTGGTGTTCAGCCTCATCTTCCACTTCAAAGAGGGGCTGCACTGTGTTGTCGTTTATGGCTGTAATTTTTCCCACATAACCATATTGGTTATCCATTACCTCAAAGCCAATCACTTCGTGGTAATAAAATTGATTACCCGTTAGGGTAGGCAGTGCCTCCAGCGGCAAGTAGATTTTGTGTTTCAGCAAGGCTTCAGCATCAGCTTCACTATCTACCTCCTCAAATTTTACACGCAATAGGTCTGATTTATGCAAAGTGCTTTTTTCAATAAAAAATGGAACCAAGTTATTGCCCAAAGCAATAAACACTGATTCCATTTCTTCATACATTTCAGGGTCATCAGAATCAAGTTTGATTAAGACTTCACCTCTAAAGCTAAATTTAGACACTATTGTTCCTATATAAAAACAATCGTTCAGTGTCATTCTTAAGCTTCAGTTTCTTGGGTTTCTGCAGCAGCTTCTCCTTCAGCTTGTTCAGCTGTAGCGGCAGCAGCAGCCTCAGCAGCTTTTGCAGCTGCATCGTTTTTACGTTTTTCGTTTGTTTCTTTTTCAGCGTCTAAGGCTTTAGCTTTCGCAGCTGCTTTCTCTTTAGCCAAACGTTCTTCTTTAGAAGATACTTTGTTGTTTTTAGCTTCTAGCCAAGCATTGAATTTTGCTTCAGCTTGTTCTTCAGTAAGCGCTCCTTTAGCTACACCACCCAATAAGTGATGTTTTAATAATACCCCTTTGTACGATAAAATACGGCGTGCAGTATCTGTAGGCTGTGCTCCGTTTTTCAACCATTGTACAGCAGCATCCACATTTAGCTCTATTTGTGCAGGATTGCTAATTGGGTTGTAAGTACCCAATTTTTCAAGGAATTTACCATCGCGTTTAGAGCGTGAGTTGGCAGCTACAATCCAATAGAATGGCTTGCCTTTTTTACCGTGACGTTGTAATCTAATTTTTACTGGCATAAAAAAATTTAATTTGTGAGGTGCTCGACCTCGTTATTAATTCGGGCGCAAAGATACAACTTTTTTATGATATAACAAGTTTTTCCACTGTTTTTTCTGTAAAATCCCATTTTAGCCCATTACCCGATTTTCTAATAATCAACCATTACCCATTATTTTTCGTATGATTTCCCTGTCAGAAACCCCACGCTTTTCTTCGTCCAGAAAGCGTTCTGTCATAAACGAAAAAGGTAGCTTAATCCCAGTAGACCCCAATACCATACCCGAAAAGTGTACTTCGCTAAAGCCTGCCGCTTTTATTTGCACAATACTTTCAGCATTAATACCCCCACCGGGCATAATCATAGGTTTCCCATTGCCTATGCGCTGTAGTTCTTTCAGCAAAGGAAGCCCCTCAATCGCCGATTTTTTACCTCCAGAGCTCAGAATCCGGTCTACCCCCAATTTTTTAAGCGTTTTTATTGCCACTATAGGGTCAGGAGTACAGTCAAAAGCACGGTGATAGATAAATTCCATAGTGCCTGCCGCTTCTTTCAGCTTAGCCGTACGCTCCACATCTATGGTATTGTCGTGTAATAATACCCCTGTTACCACCCCTTGGCAGCCCAATTCACGACAAAGAACAATATCCCGCAGCATCACGTCAAATTCCTCTTCGCTATAGGTAAAATCACCACTACGCGGACGTATCAGCACACAATTACCAATGCTCAGTTCGTCCATTACTTTTTTTATCAATCCGTAGCTGGGGGTAATACCACCCACCCCCAATTCGCTACACAATTCTATGCGAGTAGCACCCGCAGCTTCAGCATTCTTCGCCGACTCATATGAGTTGGCACAAATTTCATATATCATTTATTTAATCCTTAGTTTTTTTAGTAAAAGTTTTGATGCTACAAAAGTACAACTTTATTTTTGAATTAGCAAATTTCACTTCCCATTCCATAAGTCCGCCAATTCCACCCACAAGTCCCACCCGTCTTACAAGTCCCACAAATTCAAAATTCAAAATTCTTCTCTCGCACAAGTCCCACCCGTCTTACAAGTCCTACCTGTCCCACAATTCAAAATTCAAAATTCAAAATTCTTCTGAGCGAAGGTTGAGCGAAGGTTGAGCGAAGGTTGAGCGAAGGATGAGCGAAGGATGAGCGAAGGATAGCCCCCCAACAATAATAAACAAAAAAAGCTACTATTTATTTTGCCTATTTATAAATAAGGATTATCTTTGCACCGATTTTAAATTAATTTTATACGTCTTTATGAAAACCTTCAAATTGTTAACAGCAGGACTTGCTATTATTACCCTGCTATTCACATCTTGCAAAAAAGAAGAAGAAACGCAAGATGAAACTGCCAATCTCACTTTGGCTAAAACCTCACTTACTCTCAAAGTAGGTGAATATGAAAAAGTAGCTATCAAAACAGGTAATGGTACTTATACAGCTACTTCCAGCGATATTACTAAGGCTACAGTCACCTTAGTAAATAACGAACTTACCATTACTGCCCTTGCCGAAGGACTTGCTACAGTAACCGTAAGCGATGCCAAAAACCGCACTGCCGATATTAGCGTAAAGGTACTCGACCTAGTAGTACCTGGCGAACATATCACCCTGCTAAAAGGCAATACAGCTACGCGAACGATCTCCTTTGGTAATGACTATAAAGTGGCTACTACCGATGCTGCCATAGCTACAGCCACAATAGCCAACAACTTGCTTACTATCGAGGCTATCAGCAAAGGTAACGTTCTAGTTACTGTAAAAGACCTCGTGAGCGAAAAAGTACAAACCTTTAGTGTAACGGTAGAGAGCCAGCCACTTGCGCTTTCAGTAGCTACAGTAGCACTCACCAAAGGCGAAAAAGTAGCAGTAGCTATCGTCAGCGGTAATAGTTCTTACACCGTCAGTGTTGCCGATACTGCTGTAGCTGCAGCAACAGTCAGTGGTACTACAGTTACGGTTACAGGAGTAGGGGTAGGTACTACCAAAATTACAGTAAAAGATGCCGATGACAAAACCGCTGAACTTTCGGTTATAGTAAATGCCTTCTCTTTAACACTTGAAAGAAATGCAGTAGAAGTAAATGCCGATGCCGCTGTGGAAGTAGCAATTACAGCAGGTAATGGTAATTATACGCTACAAGTAGCCGATAATAGCAAAGCAACAGCTACTATTGTAGGCGATAAAGTGCGTATTGAAGGTAAAGCCGCAGGTACTACCAAAGTAACCGTAAAAGACAGTCAAAACAAAACCGCCGAAATCACAGTTACTGTAAAACCACGTGGTTTATCGCTTGAAAGAACCGCCCTTACTATCAATGCAGGCACTACTGCCGAAGTAGCAATTTTTAGTGGTAATGGTGGCTATACCGTTCAGGTAGCCGATAATAGCAAAGTTACCGCTTCAGTAGTAAATAACAAAGTGCGTATTGAAGCAAAAGCCGCAGGTACTACCAAAGTAACTGTAAAAGACAGCCAAAACAAAACTGCCGAAATTACAGTTACTGTAAAAGGTGCCGATTTAGAGCTTGCCAAAGCTAATGTAGAAGTAAATGTAGGCGCTACTGCTGAAGTAGCTATTGTAAAAGGAACCGCTCCTTATACAGTATCAGTCATAAACTCAAGCGTAGCCACTGCCCAAATAATAGGAGGCAATAAAGTGCGTATTGAAGGCAAAGCCGCAGGTACTACCAAAGTAACCGTAGGCGATGATCAGGCTAAACAAGCCTTCATAATGGTAACTGTAAAAGCCGCAAGCACCGATGACCTTTTTGATATAGTAGAAGGTGAGGATATCGAAGAAGAGGACTACAAAAATGAGCGTGTGATAGAAGTAAAAGGTTCAGCTTCAGCTATTAGTGGTGATATAGTACTGCCAGCACGTGGTACAGTCTTAGCCGATAACACTTTAGAATACAGCAGTGTTAGCTCAGTAGATTTTAACAATGTGAAAATCATAGGCGAAGGTGCTTTGCATAGTAGCCGTAACCTTACCAAAGTACTTTTGAGAAAGGTTACCAAAATTAAAAGTATGGCTTTTGCCGAATGTGACAAGCTAAAAGAAGTACGTTGCTATATGAATGTACCACCTACAGTAGAAAGTGATGCTTTTGATGGTATTGCCGAAGATGCAGTACTTTGGGTGCCTCGTGGTAAAAAAGGAGCTTACGAAGCAGTAGAGGCTTTCAGCAGTAGCTTTAGTGAAATCAAAGAAATGTAATAAACAATGAAAAAGGATAATTTGCTATACGTAATACTCTTTGTTGGCTTGAGCTTGTTCTCTTGCCAAAAAGACAAACCAACCGAGCAACCGCAACCTACCCCACCACCTGCCAAACAAGTATATGACCTTAAGCTGAGCACAACAACCCTCACCATAACCGAAGGCGAAGAAGACTGGGTGGTAATAGAAAGCGGAAATCCTGCCTATACAGTAACAGTTACCAATAGCAACATCGCTACCGCTGTAGTAACAGGTACTACAAGTGTTTCGGTACAAATTACAGCTATAGCAGAAGGAACAGCTACTATAGTAGTAAGCGATAGCCAGAGTAAAACCTTTGAGATAGGACTTATTGTAGAAGCTTCACCTTTTGAACTACAAGAGAGTGGGGGTGAGGTGATTTTAACACTAAAAGAAGGTGCCGAAATACCTTCAGGAGCTATAAAAATTCCTGCTAAAGCTACGGCAATAGACGATGAGGTATTTATGAGTAACATAGAAATTACCTCAGTGGAAATGCCCAATGTAAAACGCATAGGAAAACGAGCTTTTCGCGCTGCTGCCAACCTCAAAAAAATCGTACTAAAAGAAGTGCAACAAATAGAAGAACAAGCTTTCATCAGCTGCGGACTGAAAGAGCTAACGCTTCCTGCAACAGTAGAACGCATTGGGCGTATGGCGTTTATGAACAATAATGAACTGAAGAAAATAACAGTGCTAAACCCAACTCCTCCTGTTATTTACGGAAATACTTTTGCAGGCAATGTAACTATCAAGAAAAAACGCGAATTGTACGTACCTGAAAGTGCTTTGAAAGCCTACCAAGAGAACGAACAATGGAGCGCAAATTTTAGTACAATAAAAGCCATAAGCAAATAGTAACCCTATCAACCCTCTTTTTTGTACCCCACAGAGGCTGTCCGAAAAGTTTTAAAAGTATGATTGCGCCACACACTTTCTCAAACTTTCAAAGTTTGACAAAGTTAATTTCCCTGATAATCAATCACTTTTGATTCACATTGTAGGGGCGATTGGCAAATCGCCCTCACAAAACAAAACTTTTTGGACAGCCTCTTTATTATGCTAAAAGATTATATTTTATAAAAAAATGCTCAGGGAGAACCTGAGCATTATTAATATTATTTTTAAGTGCAGGGCACTGTGTTACAACAGGCGGGGCACTATATTCTGATGCAAAAATACATCTTTTTTTTATTCTTACAAAAAAACACAAATTATTAAAAAATAATACTTACCTTTGTGGCTTGATAAAAATAGTGTTATGACCGAACAACAAATTTTAAAAAAAATAGAAGTATGGAGTGATGAAGACGACATACAAGCCGTAGTAGATTTTATAGAAAGCCTATCAGTAGAAGATAAAACCCCCGAAGTGCTCAACGAGCTCGGGCGT
This sequence comes from Capnocytophaga sp. oral taxon 332 str. F0381, assembly GCF_000318275.2. NCBI lineage: Bacteria > Pseudomonadati > Bacteroidota > Flavobacteriia > Flavobacteriales > Flavobacteriaceae > Capnocytophaga > Capnocytophaga sp. oral taxon 332. The sequence goes on along the minus strand of NZ_KB291344.1, from coordinate 86,480 downwards.
GCCTATAACAACCTTTATTGGCTAAACCCTACCGAAGAAAACAAACACTATTTGCGCCGCGCTATAGAAGTATTTAAATATATAGAACCCGAATTAGGCAATACCGACTCTTGGAACTACCGCATCGGCTATTCCTACTTTTTCTTAGGTGATTTGCCCAATGCAAAATATTACTTGCAAAAAGATATTTCACAATGGGGTGGTACTACCCAAGAACTCCTCAACTTTATTGCCATAGCCGAAGAGAAAAACCTTTCTCTAAGCGAAGTAATGGAAGGAGGACAGGGCGGAATAGAGTTCGTATTAGAACGCTTCATCAATACCCTACAAGAATACGCACCCCAAATGCTGAAAAAGCTACGTACCAAAGCTACCAAAAAATCAATAGACACCCTCGAAAAACGCTTACAATTCTCCTTCCCCGAAAACTTTAAACAGCTACACCGTACTTTTGACGGACAAGAACCTGGTACTACATTCTTCTTTGGCAGACATACCTTCGTTGCTATAAACGAAATAGAACCCTTACAACAAGAGTGGCTTAACTTTGTGCTTACCCACTACGGCAAAAATTGGCAGCAAGTAACAATGCCCTCAGTACCCAAAGGCGTTGTGAAAAACCAATTATACAACCCCAAATGGCTGCCTATCATCAGCGTGCGCATCGGCGATGAAGATAAAGATGAAATACTAAGCTACATTTGTACCGACCTTGATAATGACTCAGAAGGCACCTATGGACAAATAATGGCAATAGTGATAGCCAAAGACCTCACCAAATGTAGCATTACCATATTAGCCGATGATCTTCAAGACTGGTTTGATTACTTTATAAGAAATATCAAAAACGGACTCTTCCAATATGACGAAGAAACCGATGACCTTATCATCCCCGCCGATCATTTAGAAGAGATACCCGTTTATTCCAAAGAAGAAAAGATAACGGTAGAACATTTCATAAAGAAAAAGTTCGGCAAGGTAAGCAAAGTACTACACGAAGAGTTAGCCCCCGATGTGTGGTGCGACATTTTAGTAGTAGCTCCTACTGCCCAACACAATTATTACACTCTCGTAACCAAAGATATGGGCGATTACCCTATGAACATACTTGCAGGAGACGATGAAACCGTAATCTGTGAAATGGTAATGCACTTGCCTCCCACTTGGAACAGCGAAAGCACAGCCGAAGAACACCGCAAACCTATAGAATGGATAAAAAAAGTAGTACAAATATCTTTAGAACAAGGGCTCTTCATTAGCAGAGGACATACTGTATTAGTAGAAAACGGAACACTAAAATCCGATAAATTTGCTTTCCTCTTGGCAGTACCTACTTTAGATAATGACGGCGAAGAACTTTGTTGTAATATAAGTAAGCACAAGTTTGTATTGTTCAATACCTTTGTGCCTATTTATACCGAAGAAATGTTATACCGCTGGGATAATGATGAAGAAGAACTATTGTCATTATTAGAAAATGACAAACAGCTAAACGATTTTATCATAGGCACTCCTTCACGTGCCAATCTATGTGCCAACTATGAGCCTATGATAGATACCACTCGTTTAGACAAGGTGCAGTGGGCATTCACCCAAGAGCCTTATTATAATATGGCGGATTTTTACGAAGCTTTTAAGCGTTATAATGACGATGTAGGAAATGATTTAGAAGATTTCAATCCCTTTGGCACTCTATTCCTTTCACCACGTGTAAAGGTACTTTATCAGGCACAGATAAAAGATGTAGGCGTACTAAACAGTTTTGAGTTCCTCACCAATGAAAACGCCCTTACCGAAGGCACTCCCGATGCCGAAGGCTTTTACGATGTACACATCGTAGCACAGCACGAAAGCGGCGATGGCGTTACCATAGGAGCATTAGAACTGCTATTCTTTATGCACAACACACTACACAATAAATATTTAGGCAAACGCATCTTCTTTAATGGTTTCGAGCTACAAGGCTATGAAAATGACGGCACCCCCGTTATATTTATATTGTGTAGTGATTAAGCCTTATAAAATTTTTATTACAATTACACCACACACTTTGGCAAACTTTCAAAGTTTGCCAAAGTTTTTTTATCTTGCTCCTAACCAACTACCGAAATATCCCCTTTGCCCTCACGCACCACCACAGGCACATCGCCCGAAAGGTCTATAACCGTAGAAGCCACATTATCACCATACCCCCCATCAATAACAATATCCACCTTATTTTGCCACTTCTCATAGATAAGTTCAGGGTCGGTAGTGTATTCTATAACATCATCTTCATCGTAAATAGAAGTAGATACGATAGGATTGCCCAGCCGCTCCACAATCAGCTGCGCAATAGCATTATCAGGCACGCGAATACCCACTGTTTTTTTCTTCTTAAAATCCTTAGGCAAATTGTTATTGCCCTGCATAATAAAAGTATAAGGACCAGGCAGCGCACGCTTTAGCAGCTTAAAAGTACTACTGTCTATTTGCTTCACATAATCCGAAAGATTCTTCAAGCTAGAGCACACGAATGAAAAATTAGCCTTTTCCAATTTCACCCCTTTGATGCGAGCAATCTTTTCCAGAGCCTTAGTATTTGTAATGTCGCAACCTAATCCGTAAACCGTATCTGTAGGGTAGATAATAAGCCCTCCATCGCGCAATACTTCTACGATTTTAGCAATCTCCTTTTCGTTAGGATTTTCGTTGTAAAGTTTTATGAATTGAGTCATATTTTAATAGTTGTAAATTTACAATAAGAGATAAGTTTGTTATCTTGGTTTGTAATATTGATTTCCCACAATTGTAGCGTGCGCCCCGCATTGATGCATTTTGCAGTAGCGAAAAGAGTGTCGCCTATTTTTCCAGAACGCAAATGGTTTGCACTTAGCTCAATACCCCGTATTTGCTCATTGGGTTTTCGGTGTAATAAGAAAGCAGCCACACTCCCTGCTGTTTCGGCAAGAGCAAGGGTAGCACCCCCGTGTAGCACCCCATCTATTTGCGTAACCTTATCCGTTACAGGCATCGTCATCACAAGGTAGTCTTCGCCCACTTCCGCAATCTCCATTTGCCACAGCCGCATCAGGTTGTTTTCAGGCAAAGTATCCCACTTCTGTTGTAAGTCTTGTTTATTCATTTTCACTAATAATCTGCCGCAAAGGTAACAAAAAATAAAAATAATTCGTACTTTTGCAGCAGATTAATTTATTTTTTATATTTTGACACGTTATCAAATCATCACATTCTTAGTAAGCATTTTCGTTCTCTACTTCCTATTAGCTTACTACGCCAGCAAGAGCCTCAAAACGCTCAAAGCACCCCGCTGGCTGCGCTATACTTATGCAACAATCACCATAGCCATCATTGTACTAATGGCATATCATTGGTTTGGCAAAGGCAAGACCGTCTGGAGTGCTCCACAGCAATATGCCGTAGCAGCCTTTCTCATTTGGTTTATTGTCAATTTAGTAACCAGCATAGTCCTCTTTGCCGAAGATATAACCCGACTGCTGAGGTGGCTATTTACAAAAAAACGAGGCAATACTTCCCATATGCCCTCACGCCGCAAATTCGTCAGTGCCTTAGGCTGGGGATTAGCAGCCATACCCTTTGCAAGCCTATTGTATGCAATCTTTCAAGGGAAATACAACTACAAAGTACTGAAATATACACTCTATTTTCCCAATCTTCCAAAAGCTTTTGATGGCTATCGCATCACCCAAATATCCGATATTCATTGTGGTAGTTTTGATAATTATGACAAGATACGCTACGGGGTAGAGCTCATCAATGCACAACAAAGCGATGTAATACTCTTCACAGGCGACTTGGTGAACAACCTCTCCGAAGAACTCTTGCCTTGGCAATCCCTTTTCAGTCAGTTACACGCACCCAGCGGCATCTATGCCATTATGGGCAATCACGACTACGGCGACTATTCATCTTGGGAATCCCCCGAAGCCAAACAAGCCAACATAGAACAATTACATAAATTAGAAGAAGAAATGGGTTGGAAACTCCTCCTCAATACCCACACCTATTTGCACCGCAATGGCGAGCGTATAGCCCTTATAGGGGTTGAAAATTGGGGACACGGCAGGTTCTCCAAATACGGCGACCTCACCAAAGCAATGCAAGGCATCGCCGCCGATGATTTCAAAATACTGATGACCCACGACCCTACTCATTGGGAAGACATCGTGCAGCCACAGCACAAAGATATCGCCCTTACCCTTAGCGGACATACGCACGGTATGCAGTGCGGTATTGAAGTACCAGGCTGGCGTTGGAGTCCCTCTCAGTACATTTACAAACACTGGGGTGGTATGTACCAAGAAAACGGACAATACCTCAATGTCAATAGAGGTTTTGGATACCACGCCTTCCCTGGACGATTAGGCGTATGGCCAGAAATTACCGTCATAGAATTAAAAACAAAAGAATAATAACCCAATTCAAAATTCAGAATTCAAAATTCAAAATTCTTCCCCCGTCTACAAAACTTTAAGTAAAATGCAGCTCGCACTTATAAAAAACAATTTAAATATGAAAAAATTTATTATATCAGGAGGAGGTACTGGCGGACATATATTCCCTGCCATTGCCATTGCCAACGAACTCAAACAACGAATCCCAGAAGCCGAAATATTATTCGTAGGTGCTAAAGACCGAATGGAAATGCAAAAAGTACCCCAAGCAGGGTATCCTATAGAAGGTCTTTGGATTGCAGGTATTCAGCGTAAGCTCACCTTCCAAAATCTCCTATTCCCCCTCAAGTTCATTTGCAGTATGCTCAAATCACGCCAAATTATAAAACGTTTTCGTCCAGATGCCGTAATAGGCACAGGAGGATTCGCCAGCGGAGCAGTCGTAAAAGTAGCTGCACAAATGGGCATTCCTACTTTCATACAAGAACAAAATTCATACGCAGGAATTACCAACAAAATGCTCGCCAAGCAAGCCAAAAAAATATGCGTAGCCTATGATGATATGGAGAAGTTTTTCCCTAAAGAAAAAATAGTAAAAACAGGCAACCCTATACGCGAAGGACTTTTGCACGTACAACAACACTTGCCACAAGCATTAGAAGCCTTCGCTCTAAACCCCGATAAAAAAACAATCTTAGTACTTGGTGGAAGTTTAGGAGCAAGACGCATCAACCAGCTTGTAGAAGAACACCTGCCTCTATTTGCTGAATTAGGCGTACAAGTGCTTTGGCAGTGCGGCAAGCTTTATTATGATGAATATAAAAAATACGATAGTCAGCAAGTGAAAGTACACGCTTTTATAGACCATATGGAATGGGCATACGCCTTAGCCGATGTGATTATTTCGCGTGCAGGAGCAAGCTCCGTTAGTGAGCTATGTGTGGTAGGTAAACCCGTGATATTCATACCCTCACCCAATGTGGCTGAAGATCACCAAACCAAAAACGCACAAGCCATAGCCAATAAACAAGCCGCAATTTTACTCCGAGAAAACGAGTTGGGCACACTATTTGCCGATACATTTACAAACCTTATCAACAGCGAGCAACAACAAGCCAGCTTAGCAGCCCATATACGCCTGCTCGCACAACCCAATGCTACCAAAGAAATCGTAGATACCATATTGGCATACCAGCATTAGAAATTTATAACCCTAAAAACAATTGCCTATGAAAAAGTTCATATTTTTAATAACAACAATAATATCGTGGGGAGGAATAGCACAAACCACTCTCAAGCCTTCTTATTATGTTGATACTAAAAGCGATGCATTCAAGCACGGCATAGTCGAAATAAAAGAATATGTAAATTATGAGCAATATCAGCAGTTGCAATTGCTAATGAAGAAAGGAAATGTAGGTAATATTAGCAACGAAATGATGCAACAAGCCTACGTAAGCAAGCGCGCTTCATTACAAAAAGGTAAATACATCATTGATAATGACGAACATCAATTTGAATTTGAAGTAGGTAACGGCGGATTGCTGATAGGCGAAGGTAAATACCTCAATAAAAAACGTAATATAGCCTCTACCTACATATTCAATAATGGTCGCCTTGCCGAAATTCACCTCTTTACCCCCGAAGGACGCTTGCGCAAAAAAAATATCTTCAAAGGAAACCTCATAGAGGGAGTGGTGTATAACCACGAGGGAAATATAGCCCAAAAAATAGAAATACATACAAATTTAAAAGAAGGTTCAGACCAAGTGGTAACTACTTACCACAAAAACGGAAACATAAGTAAGATTGAAGACCATATCAAAAAAACAACCAAAGAATATTATCAAAATGGCAAACCCAAAATGGAGCTAATTGAAAGCAAAAGTGCCGTAAAATACGACCCCGAGGGTAATATTATTGAAAAATGGTACATTAACGATAAAGGTAATTGCAAAGAAATATACGAAAAAGGAGTTATTACACTCAAAAACTGCGAAAGTAGAGGACTACAAGGAATAAAAATAAGCAATTATTATTACAAAAATGGTCAGTTAGAGTATTACACAATTACCGATGGTAAAACCAATAAAACTCAAAAATACGATTCTAATAACAATCCCATAAATTAATCATAACAATGATAGAAAATATTTATTTTGTAGGTATAGGTGGTATAGGAATGTCTGCATTAGCCCGATATTTTAAGCTGAAAGGAAAAATAGTAGCAGGCTACGACCGTACCCCTACCGAAATTACAGACAGCTTAATACAAGAAGGTATTGCAGTACATTTTACAGACGATGTAAATGCTATCCCCATAGCCTTTAAGAACCCCGAAAATACATTGGTAGTCTATACCCCCGCTATTCCTAAAAACCACAGCGAATTATGCTACTTCCAGCAAAATGGTTACCAAGTACTGAAACGTTCCGAAGTATTAGGACACGTTACCAATGATAGCTTTTGCTTTGCGGTAGCAGGCACACACGGCAAAACCACTACAAGTAGTATTCTTGCCCATATATTAGTAGAAAGTGGAACTTCAGTAAGTGCCTTTTTAGGAGGAATAGCCGAAAATTTCAATAGTAATATCATTATCAAAGGAAGTGATTACACTGTAGTAGAAGCCGATGAGTTCGACCGCTCATTCTTGCGCTTATCGCCCAATATTGCTTGTATTACCTCAATGGATGCAGACCATCTGGATATTTACGGTGATGCGGCTCATTTAATAGAAGGTTTTGGCGAATTTGCTAAAAAAATAAAGAAAGGAGGGAGCCTTATATTGCGCAACGGACTTACAATTGAAGGGCTTGAGTACGAAACTTACGGCTTAGATGACGATGCCGATTATACTTTTAGAAATATCCGTGTTATAGACGGCATTTACCACTTCGATTTTCATTATCAAGACAAAATCTATCGCGATTATACTTTTGCCAAACCAGGCAGGCACAACCTGCTCAATGCGCTTGTAGCTGTTTCAATGGCAGTAAAAGGAGGTTTTGATGCCGAGAAGTTGCTACCTCATTTAGCTACTTTTAAAGGAGTGAAAAGGCGCTTTTCGTATATTGTAAAAGAAAAAGACTTTGTATTTATTGATGATTATGCACATCATCCTTCCGAGATAAACGCTTTATACCAAGCCGTAGCCGAAATGTATCCCCACACCCCCAAAACAATTATCTTCCAGCCACATCTTTTCACTCGCACTCGCGATTTTATGGATGATTTTGCAAAAAGCTTATCACAATTTGATGAAGTTATCCTATTAGATATTTATCCAGCGCGCGAGCTGCCTATAGAGGGCATTACCTCCGAGGTGTTATTAAATAAAATTACTTCCCCAAAGAAATGTTTAACAACAAAAGAGGATCTAATACCTCTATTACAGCAAAAACGCCCTAAATTACTATTAGCAGTAGGAGCAGGCGATATAGGAGCCGAAGTACCCCACATCAAAGAAGCAATGGCACACCAATAAATAAAAAAGAGGCTGTCTAAAAAGTTTTTTTCAACATCCCCCCTTTTGAAGGAAGTCCGCGAGCTGGCGCAGTGGAGTATGTGTTAAGGGGGGATGTTAATTTCAAAGTTTGAAAAAGTTTATTACGCTGATAATCAATGAAATTATCTAATCGGTTTACTCTTTTTAATAGCCCCTATAATAACCCCTAAAATAACACCACAAACAATAGAAGTTATGAAAGCTGAAATAAAATTAGCTACATCAGAAGGTTTTCTAAGATACAAAGCCTCACGAACTGTTTCAAATTGCTCTTCCGACATACTCCCCGCAAAAGCATTCATTTGTTTCATTGCCAAATCCACTACTTTATCGTAATAGTTAGGGTCTAACACGTTGGTATATAACAGCATATAACCTCCATATAGCACCCCAGCTATAAGCCCAGCCAAAACACCTACTTTAGCCCCATCGCCCACTGTAAGTAAGCCTCCATTGTCTTTTTTGTACTGTTCAAGTGCCGCTACCAAAATTGCTGCCGAAATCACAACCCATACAACCAATAGCAAGGCTGATACAGCAAACTCATCAGTGTATAGCAAATCAGTAACGTATTGCAATACGTGAAACGCTATTGACGCCAACCCTAAGAAAAGACCATATTTCAGTACGATACTTTTCAAATCTACATTTTTTTCCATAAGCTAAAAATTATTATTGGGGCAAAAGTAAAAAAAGCATCCTTAATTTCAAAGAAAACATTACATTTTAACAAAAAAAATACCACGCTGTTAAGCGTGGTTTAGTTAAACTTGAAATGTGTAGCATAGCGGTTACACGAGTCTTTCTTATTTATTCTTCAATAAATCTCTGATTTCAGCCAATAGCTCTTCTTGTGTAGGACCTGCAGGAGCTGCTGGTGCTTCCTCTTGTTTTTTCTTTAGCTTATTGATACCTTTTACAAGCATAAACAATACAAAAGCTACAAACACAAAGTTGATTACAGCCGCAAGAAACTTACCATAAGCCACCCCGTTCCAAATAAGAGCGTCCAATTTGTCTACCTGTGCTGCTTTTAGTGCAGGAGTTAATAACAAAGGCGTAATTACATCGGCTACCAATGATGATACAATAGCTCCAAAAGCCGCACCAATGATAACACCTATTGCCAAATCAACTACGTTGCCCTTTACGGCAAACTCTTTAAATTCTTTCAAAAATCCCATAGATTTTAATTTTTAGTTTACTTATTTTAATCAGGGCGCAAAAATAATACTTTTTTCTGATATACACAAAAAGAAAAGGGACGAATTTCTCAACTGTCCCTTTTCAATCACTAACTAAAAAACTCAATCACTATTTTTTTTAGTATTACTACACCGTCATACTGAATATTTTTGTGTCGGGCATTTTGCGCTGTAATCGCATATCAAATGCCATACAAATATTTCTAATAAATGGCTTCCCTGCATCCGTAACATTTATTTGCTGTGGTGTTATATGCAGCAATCCGTCATTTTCCATTTCTTTCAAGTTCGCTACTATTTCATCTACCCCTTCAAAGGCAAGTTTAGTATCCTTCCACGAAGTGCTAAAGTTGCACATCAAGTTCAGTATATGCCGTCTGATGATTAAATCCTCTTCGTTCAAAATATGCCCTTTGCATACAGGTATCTCATTCGCAGCTATTCGCGCATAGTAATCATCCAATTCCTTTTCGTTTTGAGCAAAACCATACCAGCTATCACTAATTGCCGACATCCCCAATCCTATCATCACCTGCGTTTTAGAAGCCGTATAGCCCATAAAATTGCGGTGTAACAGGTGCTGTTCAAAGGCTTTATACATACTATCAGTAGGCAAAGCAAAGTGATCCATTCCTATTTCCTCATAACCCACTTTCAGCAAGTGCTGTTTGCCCACCTCGTATAGCTGTCGCTTTATATCACCCGTAGGCACATCTTCATCTTTAAAACCGCGCTGCCCATTACCCTTTATCCAAGGCACGTGCGCATAGCTGTAAAAAGCAATACGATCAGGACGCAAACTATTGCTTTTATCAATTGTAAAAAGCACATCCTCCAATGTCTGAAAAGGCAATCCAAATACCAAGTCGTGGCTCACCGATTCGTATCCTATTGCACGTGCTTGCTCCGTTACGCGTTTTACATTCTCAAAAGGTTGCAAGCGGTGTATTGCTTTTTGTACCTTTTCCGAATAATCTTGTACACCATAGCTCACTCTCCTAAAGCCTAAGTCGTAAAGCTGTTGCAAGTGCGCTTCCGAAGTATTATTAGGGTGTCCTTCAAAGCTAAATTCATAATGAGTAGCTCTGTCAGCACGCTCCAAAATACCTTCTATGAGTCGTTTAAGCTCACTAGGCTTAAAAAAGGTAGGAGTTCCACCGCCCAAGTGTATTTCTTTTATTATGGGGCGTATTGCCAAAAAATCCGTATATAACTGCCACTCTTTTAGTACCGCATCTATATAAGGTGCTTCCATTTCGTGCCGCTTGGTAATGCGTTTGTGGCAACCGCAAAAGGTACATAAACTTTCACAGAAAGGCAAGTGTATATACAAGCTAATACCTTCATTTTCATTGCTTTCCCCGTACGACTTTGCCAAGCTATCCAACCATTTCGCTACCGAGAATGTCTCGTTATCCCAATAAGGAACTGTAGGATAACTCGTATAGCGAGGTCCCGCTACATTATACTTCTGAATAAGTGATATTGCCATTTTTCATAAAAAAACGCTGCAAAGATAATAAAAATATTTTAATAAAAAAATATTTTATCAAATAGCTTCTACATTTATAGATGGATTTCCCAATTTATCTTTCAAAATCACCTCAATACCCTTTTTGAGCGTCTGTACCGATGACGGACAGCCACTACACGCTCCTTGCAATAATACCGCTACGTGATGTGTTTCGGCACAATACGAAATAAATTGTATATTCCCTCCATCACTTGCTACTGCGGGGCGCACATATTCATCAAGTATAGCCACTATTTGTTGCGATACGCTATCTGTTGTTACCATTGATAGTAATTTAGCTTGTGCAGCCTCTTGGTGCCTGCGCACCTCTTCACTGTCTATAAGCGTCCTTCCCTCACTCAAATACTGCCTGATAAACTCCCGCAGCTTGCCCGTAACCTCTTCCCAATCAGCTGATTCGCTTTTAGTAACCGAAATATAATTATTGTCAAAAAATACCTCTTCTACAAAGCTATAGTTGTCAAAAAGTAGCTTCGCCAAAGGCGCTTTTTCCGCCTCCTCTGCCGATTTGTACTCTATAATAGTAGGTACTAAACGCTTATTAGCTACAAATTTCATTACCGCAGGGTTAGGAGTAGTTTCGGTATAGATAGTTACCCCCTCATTAGCTGGTTTTCCCGCCTCACCCAATAGTATTTCTCTTCCCGATTGTAAATACAATAGTACCTGTTGCGCTACCTCTTCCTGCACATCCTTCCATTCCACTATCGGAAAGCGTTTCAATGCAATAAAATTACTCGATATATAAACCGTCTTTACAAAAGGCAAGTAAAAAAGCTCCTTTGCCAAAGGCGCATTTTTAGCCTCATCCACGTTTTTAAACTCATAACTCCCTTTCACCAACGCTTTGTTAGCTTCAAGTTTTATAATATCAGTACTTGTGGTAGCTTGTACTTTCAGGGTAATATCCGTCATTATTATTTGTCTTTACGTCCAAAGTCAGCGGGGTTTTCTCCCCACGCTTGGGTTTCCCATTTCAAGATAAGGTTCGTATAGCTATGGCTGTGCAACCAGTTTTCAGCACGAGCTATCAGCTCAAAGATTTTTTCATTATGGGCGGTTTGTGGCACTTTAGTTTTACACACTTTTTGCCGCACCCAGTTTATCGCTATTTGGCTATCCGAATAAATCGGTAGGTTCAAGTTCCGTTGTTCCATAAAAGCTAAGGCGTGTACAATAGCCAAAAACTCACCTATGTTATTAGTACCATCTTTCAGAGGTTTGAGTCTGAAAATTTCAGCTTTAGTTTCCGTATCCACCCCTCTGTATTCCATTACACCAGGGTTACCACTACAAGCAGCATCCACAGCTATCGAAGGCAGTATCGGTTTGCCAATACGTTGTAATTCCAAAGCTGATAGAGTAGGGGAGGTGGCACTTTTCTTGCCTTTGTATAGCTCAAAACTCTCGCCAAAAGCTTTTTCTGCCATCGCCAAGCTCTCAAAACTCTTAAATTTAGCCTGATGATAACCGTGAACCGCCTTTTTGCACTTATCCCACGAGCTAAAAACACCCGTTTCGTGTCCTTCCCACACTACATAATACTTTTTTGCCATTTCACTACCTTCCCACTACCTCACTAATTTCTTATATTTAATTCTTGTAGGGGTAACCTCTTTGCCAAGGCGTTTTTTCTTGTTCTCTTCGTATTCCGAGAAGCTACCTTCAAAGAAATACACTTGCGAGTCGCCCTCAAAAGCTAAAATGTGAGTACAAATACGGTCTAAGAACCAGCGGTCGTGCGAGATGACTACCGCACAGCCAGCGAAGTTTTCCAAACCTTCTTCCAAGGCGCGGAGCGTATTCACGTCCAAATCGTTGGTAGGCTCGTCCAATAGCAATACATTGCCTTCTTCTTTTAGGGTCATTGCAAGGTGCAAGCGGTTGCGTTCACCTCCAGAGAGGGTCGCCACTTTTTTGTTCTGTTCACTACCGCCAAAGTTAAAACGACTTAGGTAAGCGCGTGAGTTCACCTGCCTGCCCCCCATCATTATAAGGTCTTGTCCGCCCGAGAAGTTCTCCCAAATAGATTTTTCAGGGTCTATTTGCTTGTGAGATTGGTCTACATAAGCTATTTTTACCGTCTCGCCTACTAAAAACTCACCACTATCAGGCTGCTCTTCTCCCATAATCATACGGAAAATGGTAGATTTACCTGCCCCATTAGGACCTATCACTCCCACAATGCCCGCCTGTGGCAATACAAAGTTAAGGTCGTCATACAATAGCTTATCGCCAAAGGCTTTGGCTACGTGGCGCGCCTCTATTACATTAGTACCCAAGCGAGGCCCGTTAGGAATGTATATTTCAAGTTTTTCTTCCAATTGCTTTTGGTCTTCATTAAGCAAGCGGTCGTAGTTTTGCAAACGTGCTTTTTGCTTCGCTTGTCGCCCTTTGGCGCCTTGGCGCACCCATTCCAGCTCGCGCTCCAATACCTTTTGGCGTTTGCTTTCAGTTTTCTGTTCTTGGGCAAGGCGTTTAGCTTTTTGGTCTAGCCAAGAAGAGTAGTTACCCTTCCAAGGGATACCCTCACCACGGTCAAGCTCCAATATCCAGCCCGCTACATTATCCAAGAAATAACGGTCGTGGGTTACAGCTATCACCGTGCCGGCATACTGCTGTAGGTGCTGTTCCAACCACAATACCGATTCGGCATCAAGGTGGTTCGTAGGCTCGTCCAAGAGCAGTACATCGGGCTGTTGCAAGAGCAAGCGACATAATGCTACACGGCGGCGTTCCCCTCCCGAAAGCACTTTGATAGGTGTATCAGGGTCGGGGGTGCGGAGGGCATCCATAGCCACTTCCAGCTGATTGTCTAAGTCCCAAGCGTTCAAAGCGTCAATCTTGTCCTGTAGCTCAGCTTGCTTGTCCATCAGCTTTTGCATCTTGTCAGGGTCAGAATAGTTTTCTTCCAAGCCAAAAAGGTCGTTGATATGGTTAAACTCTTCCAATAGTTTTACCGTTTCAGCAGCCCCTTCGCGCACTACCTCTATTACAGTCTTATTATCGTCCAATTGCGGCTCCTGCTCCAAATAGCCAACCGTGTAGTTGGGAGCAAAAACCACTTCCCCTTGGTAGTTCTTATCAATCCCCGCTATAATTTTTAGCAATGAAGATTTCCCAGAGCCGTTAAGCCCCAATATACCAATCTTAGCCCCATAAAAGAAACTCAGGTAAATATCTTTAAGAACTTGTTTGTTAGTAGATGAATAGGTTTTACTTACCTTATTCATCGAAAAAATAATCTTTTTATCGTCTGCCATATCTCAGTCTTTAGTTATTAATAACTTTGCTAAAGTTTCATTAAATACCCTTTTTGCAATGTAAAGAACATATCAATTACCACTGCAAAGATACTAAAAATCTGATAATTACCAAACCTATTAAAATTTTTACGAAAAAAAGTTCCCTAAAAATTTGGTTTATAATATAAACTACCTTATCTTTGCAGCGAATTTATAACATTAAATATTTTAAAACTATGGAATTACAAGTAGCCGACAGCTTGAAAATCATTCAATCTGTCATCAATCAACGAAAACAAAAGTACGAAGAAAATGGTTTCTTCCTCATTTTTTGGAGTGTGCTCATTATGCTTGCAGGTACAGTGCAGTTTGCAATGCTTATTGCCAACTATTATCCCAAACAATCAGGTTGGGTATGGGGAGTAGTGATGCCACTTGGTTTTGTGCTCAACCTCATCATCAAGTACAAAGAAAAGAAAGTTGCTACACAAAAAAATTACGCCGATTGGTTAGATTGGATATGGGCAGTAGCAGGCATTAATGCAATTTTTGCTTTTCTAGTACCTTTCAGTCCTTTTGGCAAATTTCAAATAGCGATTTTGGTCATTTATTTGCCATTTGCTTTTGTAGCTTTAGCAATGGCATTGCAAATGAAAATGAAACTCTGGATAGCCACATCCTTAGTAGCTTTGTTGTTAATTTATGCAGCTATATTTGTACCATTTAGTTATGAAATCTATTTGCCTTTGGTATGTGTAGTATTAGCAGCCCTATTGTTCTTAGTACCCGGTATTCAATTTCATAACGAATATAAAAAGAGAAGTAATGTTTGCTGATTTAAATCCCATTTTGCATTCGCAATTGCGTTTAGCTATCATTTCGCTATTAGTTTCAGAAGAAAAAGCCGATTTTGCCCGTATCAAAGAAGTTACCAAAGCCACATCGGGCAATATTTCGGTACAAATTCAGAAATTAGAAGCCGCAGGCTATGTGAGTGTCAAAAAAACGTTCAAAGACAACTATCCCAACACCCAAGTACAACTCACCCCACAAGGGCTTTCAGCCTTTGAACAATACGTAGAAGCACTAAAAAGCTATATTTTTAACCCTTAGTAAAAAGTCTTTAGGCGTTAGCTTACACCCTCGCTAACGCCTAATTCTCTCATTTACTAATTCACAAATTTGCTAATTTCCCTAACCCCCGCTGGCGCGAGCTTGTGTTCTCTGTTTCGCTCTCATTATAGCCCCACATACGTGAAGCACGTCTTAATATGCGGTCTCTTATTCTATCTTGATTCATCTTTAATTCATCTTTAGATGTGTTTATTAATAAGACAAAGGTGCTATAAACAAATGCATCCTATACTCATAAGGGTTGTTAGTCTCTCTTATAAATCCTTT
>NZ_KB291344.1:66937-71152 GCF_000318275.2 Capnocytophaga sp. oral taxon 332 str. F0381 | reverse complement strand
AGGCTTTGTCCCTTAAATAATTCCATAATACATTTTCCATTTCCTCTCTATTAAATCTTTCCATCGTTGTCTTACGGCTTCCGAGGCAAAACTTCGTGTGGAGCGATTTGTTCATCAGCATTAGAAGCTGCCAACTCAAAAATTATATCACGGCTCTGTAAAGATATAATCAAATCTTTCATCCTCTTCACCAAACGCTGCTCTATATCTTTTTGCGTACTCTTGTTTTGAAATCTGTTTTCCAGAAATTGCATCTATAAAATAATGTAGATCACAATTTCTATATGAACAAACTATCAGATGATCCTCTTCTCTTTTTTGTTTTTCTTTTTTTGCTAATTCTATATATTTCTCTTTTTTTGCTAATTCTATATATTTCTCTAAACATTTATCTTCTGGGTAACCATCTTTTATGATAGCCTCCCACATATTCATTTCTTCTACATAATTTAATTGAAATCCAAAATAATTTGTTCCTCTAATATCAACAATTCTACCTTTTCCAGTTTTAAGGTTGATATGTCCTTTCTTTTCCAAGAATTGTAAAATATAAGGATATTTAATTTTCTTGAATTTCTTATCTTCATCTACAATTCTTTTAACGCCTTTTTTATTGTAATAAACAGATTTTCCGATAAGTACATTTTCTCCTATAAAATGCTTGATGCTTTTAATTTTTCCATTCGGATAATAATCTTTACGGCGTGTTATAAAAGAAGGGGAGGGCAAACTTTCCTCTATATATCCCCCTTCTTCTTTGTCAAAATCTATATCATAAACTCTGCACCCTTCTTTCATATATATATCTTTCAATAATACCCCTCTTTTATGTTCAAGCTCTTTAGCGAGCTTAAAATCAAACGTTTCATTTTTAGGTTGTGCTATTACATAGGAAGCATACAAATATAGTAATACTAAAAATACTCTCATAATTGCTCATTAATTATTCTATTTAATATTTCTTTTATTGCGGGGTTTATTAATTTCCATTGCCATTGATAGAGAGCAACTCCTTTGTCCTTCTTGTGAGGCACTGATTTGTATGTGTATTCCATTAGGAGTAACGGCGTGGCACTCTTCAAGGGTTAGTTGCAGGCAGTTGTAGTGATCCATCAGCACGTGCATCTTTACCGAATCACCAGCCATAGGCTGTAAGCCATAGTTAAGGTCTGTGGTTTGCAGGGCTATGGCATCTCTAACACTATCAGTTACAAAGTCCTGCACAGCAATAAAATGGCTGCTGCTTAGCTTCATTCCGTCTATCCAATTTACAGGATAATGGGTGAGTAGGTTGTTCATTGTTCTATCTTGTTTATTTGTTTTGCAAAGGTAAGAAAATGTATTATTCTTTCCTATGATAAATTAATTTTATTGTTTCACTATTTTTCCTGTTTCAGTGATTTTAAATGTATCAGTCTGTTCAAAATTAAAATCTTCATCATCTTTTTCAATTGCAGTACACCCAAATTCTGTTTGTATTTTTATTTTAAAGTTTTTATCAATACAAAATGTTCGCTCTCCTGAACATTCATCGGCGAGACGATAATAAAGAATGATACTATCTATATAATTCCCTTGTTTATCAAATGTTTGCAACTCTATACGCGGTACTGAATATTCATTTACTCGTATATATCCATATAGAACGGTAGTTATAGAATCATTTATTTGTATTTTCTTTACAGCAAAAGGAGGAGAGTCCTCACTTTCTTGATAATAGGGGTAAGCTATCAAAACTTCTTCATTAGTTATAAAATCAATCGTACCTTTATGAAAAAGGGCATTTACTTCCTTGTTTAGAGATTTTTTTAACTTATGAAAGCCTAAAAATTTATCAATATCTACATAATACAAATCATCTTTCACATAACTACCTTTTATGCAAAAAGGCAACGAAACTTCTTCTAAATCATCAAACGAAATTTCTTTTGGAGGATAACTTAACTCTTGCTGAGTTGTAGTTTCTTTTTTTTCTGTCTCTTTTTCTGTAACCTTCGTTTTTTGTCTACAAGCTATAAAATTAACAAATAATAAAAATAAAATTATCTTTCTCATTTTTCTATTTTTTTAAACTTTCCTGTTGTATTATCTATTTTATATTCTTCATAATTATCCACTATTATAGAAGATTCATCATATACAAGATATACAGTTGAAATTTTTTGTTTTTTTAAATTTATATAATAGTATTTTTCATATGCTGATAATGTATTTGCATTATTATAGTATTCGTAACATAATAAAGAATCTATTATATCATTGTTTAAGTAAGAATACAATATAGTTTTTATATGTTCTTCGTGATTATTTTTAACAATCAAATTATTTTTAAATTTCAAGTTTATATTACTATTTAATGTGATACTATCCATTAATTTTTTTTCTTTTCTGAATAGTTTATAATAATTAATTTCAATTTTATCATATAAACAAGAATCTTCTCTATTGAAATAATCTATACTACAAGTTTCTTTTAATTTTTCTATAAACAATTTATCTCCAATTAAAGGACTTCCTAATAAACTATCTGTAATTTCTTTATTTATATTTGGTAGCTCTTGATTTTGATAATCCGTTTGAGATTTACTTTTATTCTGACAAGAAAAAATTATTATTAAAAACGATAATAAAATTCTTTTTATAACACTTTTATTAAATCTTGAATGTAAATGACTATTATGCAAAGAACCCTTTTTCTCTTGAATTGCATTATCAAATTTTTTCTTGTCTTTTCCTGTAATTTGTTTGTTAAAACCAAAATTATTCATTGCAGTTATAAATTTTTGTTCATCAGAATCTTTTAAGTACAATGTATCTACACTTTCTCCATTTATATGCTCCACACTCGGAAAACTACTTCCATACTTAAAACAACTCCCAGTAGTTTGTATCTTAAGTCCTGTTCTTGCCAAGGCTCCTATAAATCCTGCAAAAACATCTGGACTTGTGTAACGTCTTTTAGTACCCGAAAAAATATAATTTATAAAAACTTTGTCTTTTTTATAATCTAAACTATCTGGCATTTTTAACAACTCCACTTCATTATTTTTTGCTTTATATAATATCCAAGTTTTCCCTTTTGTAGGGTGAGTTCCATATTCTGCGATATCTCCATTTTTATATCTGACTCTTTGAGAAGTTTTGCCTTCTGATACATTTTCATCTGAAATAATTTCTGAATGAGTGGGTTTGGCAGAATAAAAACTCCCCCGCTGGCGCGAGCTTGTAGCCGTGCCCAATTCATAATTCACAATTCCCCCCCCCGTCTTACCTGTCCCATTTGTCCCACTTTTCGCCTCACCATTATAATGTGCCCCCAGCACAAAAGGACGTTCCGCATTACCTCCTTCAAAATCCACCAATACCTCTTCACCTATTTCAGGGATAAGGAAGAATCTTATTTAAAGTGTCTTTTATTCTATCATTTAAATAAAGTAATTCCAATTTATAAGTGGTATCCTTATCTCTTTCTATCCATATACCCTCTTTTTTGTTATTTATATAGATACCTTCTGTGTAAATATTGAAAAAGGGAATATCTTCTTTCCATAATTTTTCTTTTTGGTTATTTACATACATTCCTTTTTTTAAAATATAGCCTTCAATATCCCATTCTTCCCAATATCCTTCTTTTTTACCACTTATATATGACCCTCTTCCTAATAGTTCTATCCAATAGCCTTCCTTTTTTTCTTCTGAACTTACATAGCCTTTACCATAGAATTTAATAAATTTATTATACTTTGTAGTGAAAATAAAGTTATAAGGATACATTATTTTTTGTCTATAATCTATAAATTGATAATATCCATTAATTTTATCATTTACAAAATTAATATACAAAATGGTATCATTATTTTGTGTGATAATTTTAAAAGGACCATTAAATTTTCCTTTCTTTAAAGAAAAAGAGAAGCCAAATTTTGGATAAGAAAAAATACCTGTTTCCTTCTTTTTAATTTTATTGTCTACATTTTCTTGTATTTTTAATACATTTAAAAGTTTATCATAAATTATTTTTTCTCCACAAGACAATAATGTTACACATACAAAAAAAATAAATAAAAATTTACATCTATATATGTTTGAATTCATTATATAATTTTTTTATAACCTCAAATTGATAATAGTAACATATCTTCTATCTCACATTCTTCTGAAAAAACAATACCTAATTTACACATAAGGGTTGTTAGTCTCTCTTATAAATCCTTT
>NZ_KB291344.1:66615-66917 GCF_000318275.2 Capnocytophaga sp. oral taxon 332 str. F0381 | reverse complement strand
CTGAAACCCAAGAATATATACCTCTTATCCAAGACTTTACTTGGTGTATTACTTTGTGTAATGTAGGAAAATTCTTTCCGTCATTACTCGGTTTTTGAGTTATATTAAAGTCTTTTATAGGTTTATATCATTTCCATTCGTCAGTAGTAACTTGTGCTGTTTTACTAATGTGTTTTTCAAATATTGTTCGTAATGATTTTGAAGAAAAATCAGGTATTTTTAGTACATAAAAGCGCTTTACTTTGCCTTGGGTCAGTAAGTTCCATTGTACAAAGAACTTTCTTTTTCTTTGTGTCATAGCT
>NZ_KB291344.1:1682-66595 GCF_000318275.2 Capnocytophaga sp. oral taxon 332 str. F0381 | reverse complement strand
ATAGCTTCACGGACTTTTTGCATAAAATAATGTGTTGTTTGTCGACTAATTTCATAACTTTACGGCAACAATATCCATCTTCCCACTTTAAAAAAGCTAGATATTCTTCGCAATCTAAGTCTGTTTTAAAGCGTTCAGTAAACTCTAAGAGACTTTGTCCCTTAAATAATTCCATAATAAATTAATTTTCAGAGTGCAAATATATGAAATTATTTTGACACGTTAATTATTGTTTAACGGTGCAAAGATATAGCGTTTCCTTAAAATATTGTTACACAAAAGTCGGTAGTTTCCACAATTTTTCTCTTTAATCTGTTATAAAACAATCTCTTTGACAACTCTATTATTGGGTCTATCGAGCACTGTAACTATTATCTTACTACCTAAAAGGGTAGGGTTCAGGGCGGTAGTAGCGTATTGCCAAATGTCAGCGATAAGTATAGCATTGCCTTCTTCAACGGTTCTCTCACCGTGCAATATCGTTACTTTCACCTGAACAACCTTAAAATTATCACTTACTTCAATAGTTATCACCTCACCCAGTGTGCTACCTGTATAGGCTTCAGCGTTGATGTGGCTGATTTCAGGAGCTTTGAGATAGTCGGACACTGCCATATTATAAGCGTTGATAACACCTCGTCGTTTAGCTTCTGCACTGTAGAGAGCCTTTAGTTCAGGATTTTGCATAACACTTTTAGCATAAGCGGTAGCAAGTTTAAATCCTTGAGCGCACATCTGCTGCTTGGCGCTGCGGGCAGCAGGTTTTTTCGGCATTTTCGATAAGACCGTCTTTCCGTGCACCCGCTTCAGCACCACCTGTTTTCCTATATTCCCAGAGACTTTTTGTAGTATAATATTATCATTCGTCCGCGCCATAATCCATCGTTTTATCAAAGCACAAAAATACAAAATAATCCCTAAACTACCAAAACTTTTATGTAGGAAAGTCAGCTTTCTGGCGCAGCTTAGTATATGATGTAAAGTCAGTGTAGGATCAGTGTAGGATCAGTGTAGGATTAGTGTAAGATCAGTGTAGGATCAAAGTATCAGAAAGCAGCTAAAATCATTTATTTGCTAAATTTCAATCTTGCTCATTTAAAAAATTAGTACTACTTTTGCATCATTAAAGTTTAATAATAAAACACAATGAAAAAGAAAATATTTACATCTGCCAAACTATTGCTAATGGGAGTTATCCTATTGTGCTACCTTGTTTTTACTGCTTGTTCAGCCCTCGCACTTGAGTTTGAAGAGAGAGACTTGAGCATCACAAATCTTGACGGCAAGACCATTCCTATAAAAGTTGAGCTTGCTCGCTCCATACGAGAGATGTCAAAAGGCTATATGGGGCGTGAAAATATTCCCGAAGGAACGGGTATGCTTTTTATCTTTAAAAGAGACGAAAAGTTAAGCTTTTGGATGAAAGATACGCCTACCCCTCTTTCAATTGCATTCATTAACTCGAGTGGTGAAATCCGCGAAACACGCAATATGACACCGTTCAGCCATCAAAGCGTGGACTCATCAGAACTTGTGCGTTATGCTCTTGAAGTGCCTCAAGGATGGTTCGAAAAGAACAATATAGGAAAGGGCTGTACAATCAAACTGCCATAGCCAATAAAGTTAAATTAAATAATAAGCACAATGAAAAAAATAGTATTTATCATTTTAGATAAGTTTGCTAATTAGGAACTGGCTTATCTTTCTGCCAATGAAGCCGTGAGCGACCATAAAGTAGTAACTGCTTTTCTATACTCTACACACCGAAGGCTTTCTCAAAGCAATACAAATGAGCTAATTGATAAATCTACTTTTAGAATAGAATTAGCCTTTAGTAATAAAAACTCCCCGTGAGGTACGCATACCACACGGGGAGTTTTATTGTTTGTCTTACTACGACTTAATTGTTACTAACTTCAAAGGTTACTTCTATATTTCCACGAGTAGAGTTAGAATACGGGCATACTTGGTCGGCTTTTGCTGCAAGTTCCTTAGCTTCTTCAAGCGATACGTTGGGTATATTTACTTGTAAGGTTACGGCAAAAATAAACCCGCCATTATCCAGCTTTCCTACAGATACGTGTGCTGCTACAGAGGTCTCACCAGTAGCTACTTTAGTTTGCCTAATAACCAAATTCAGGGCAGTATCAAAACAAGCCGCATAGCCCGCAGCAAAAATCTGCTCAGGATTGGTATAATCATCGTTAGCTCCACCTAAGGCTTTAGGAGAACGTATTTCAAGGCTTAATACGCCATTGTCAGAAGTTACTTTTCTGTTACGACCACCTGTCGCGGTGGCCACTGCTGTGTACATTGCTGTCATCTGTCTTTTTTATTTATGATTAATAATTTGTTTACTAAATGTCCTAAGTGTTTCGAGCTATTCCTCACTTAGGGGTGTTCTTCACAAGGGGAGCTTATTATTGCTTATCGTGCTACGATTCGTGCCAGACTAATTTCCATCCCTCTTTTTCTTTGGAAGAGGAGTCATCTTCATTTTGTTCTTGAGAACAGCCTACAATGATGCTCCAAATGCATAAAATAATAAAAGTTTTTCTCATAATATTGTATTGTTTTTAAGTTATTCTAAATGCAAAGGTAGTGATAATTTGATAATTAGCAAATTAGTAAAATAGCGAATTTGCATATTAGGCAATTAAGTATTACTTTTGTGGCATTAAAATATTAATAATATAATTATGAAAAAAGTACTTTTAATGGGAGTGTTAGCTTCCTTTATGTTAGCGGGTTGTGGTACAGCTAAATCACCAGAGATGAAACGCTTGGAAAAACAACAACAAGCCTTGAAACTCAATACCGAGCTCAACGAATTGCAAATGAAACTCACACAAGAGCAAACCAATAATCAGTCGTTGCAAACTGAGGCTGCACAGGCTAATGAAGAAGCTACTGATCGCACGGATGCTTTTAGTGATGCGAGTTCGGCTTCAGCAAGTGCTAAAAAAGCGAACAAAGCTCGAAAGGCATTGCGCAAAGCTAGTAAGGCTAACAGGAATTTAGCCAAAAGTAATCGCCGTATTGAGAAATTGCAAAAAGACATCACTAAATTGCAAGAAAAGATAACTA
The DNA here is from genome assembly GCF_000318275.2 of Capnocytophaga sp. oral taxon 332 str. F0381. Lineage (NCBI taxonomy): Bacteria > Pseudomonadati > Bacteroidota > Flavobacteriia > Flavobacteriales > Flavobacteriaceae > Capnocytophaga > Capnocytophaga sp. oral taxon 332. Next base: position 63,508 of record NZ_KB291344.1, on the reverse strand, counting down.
AACTAAATGCTGAAGTAGAATTTAGCAAATAGATACAAGTTAGATGTTTTATTAAAAATTCCCGTGTGGTACAAGTACCACACGGGAATTTTACTAATTAGCACATTTGCTAATTTGCTAATTACCATATTGTAGTATCATCTCTACAAAAGCAGGGTCTCGGTGAGAAGAGAAGAGCGTTTGCTTGGTGTCAAGAACCGCTATTTGGCTCATATCCTCCTCTGAGAGTTGAAAATCGAATACATTAAGGTTTTGCTCCATACGCTCTTTGCGTACCGATTTAGGAATACAAATAATATCGCGTTGTAATAGGTAGCGCAAGGCTACTTGGGCAGCACTTTTGTGATACTTTTCACCAATAGCATTGAGCGTAGGATTGGCAAAGAAATCGTTTCTACCTTCAGCAAAAGGTCCCCACGACATTAGCTTGGTGTCGTATTTTTTCATCAGTTCTTGTAGGGCTTGTTGTTGGTGGAATACGTGTGTTTCCATTTGGTTTACAGCAGGTTTTATCTCGCAGTGGTATGCCAAATCGAGGTATCTATCGGCATAGAAGTTACTCACCCCAATAGCGCGCACTTTGCCCTCTTTATAGGCTTCTTCCATAGCGCGATAAGAGCCATAATAGTCGCCAAAAGGTTGATGAACGAGTAGCAAATCGATATAATCAGTTTGGAGTTTGCGCAAAGAGGTTTCGATAGAGGCTTTAGCTTTTTCATAGCCCGCATTGCTTACCCACACTTTGGTAACGATAAAGAACTCTTTGCGATTGATACCACTTTTCTTAATAGCGTTGCCTACGCCCTCTTCATTTTTGTAAATTTGGGCAGTGTCAATCATTCGGTAGCCTACCGAAATAGCATCGCTTACGCAACGCTCACATTCTTTAGGGTCTACTTGGAATACACCATAACCCAATACAGGCATTTGTACTCCGTTGTTTAATTGAATATTTTTCATTTATAATTCTTATTTTTAGTTTATACCCTGCAAAGATAGAGAATTTTTATCAAATAATTATTACAGAGAAGAGTAGTTTTTCAAATTTTCTCCTATCTTTGTGCTTTCAAAACTTTTCTATTATGACGAAGAATAAAAAGATAAATGTACAAGGAGTAGCTATTACCTTTTATGAAAGAGAGAATAATGATTATATATCACTCACTGATATAGCACGTTATAAAGAAGTAGAGCATACAGATGCTATTATACAAAATTGGTTAAGAAACCGAAATACAGTTGAATTATTAGGTTTTTGGGAGATTCTTTACAATCCTAATTTTAAACCCCTCGAATTCGAGGGGTTTAGAAAACAAGCAGGACTTAATAGTTTCGTATTGACACCTAAACGCTGGATAGAAGCTACTAATGCTATAGGTATTGTCTCTAAGGCAGGGCGTTATGGAGGAACTTTTGCTCATAAAGATATAGCTATGGAGTTTGCCTCTTGGATTTCCATAGAATTTAAACTTTATGTTATCAAAGAATTTCAACGCCTTAAAGAAGAAGAAAATAGCCGCTTAAAACTCGAATGGAATCTACAACGCACCCTCGCCAAAGTCAATTATCATATCCATACTGATGCGATAAAAGAGAACCTTATTCCCAAAGAAGTTACTAAAAAACAGATGCAATATATCTATGCTGATGAAGCTGATTTGCTAAATATCGCTTTATTTGGTATCACAGCTAAAGAATGGCGAGATACACACCCTAATAAAGAAGGAAATATCCGCGATGAGGCAACTTTAGAGCAGTTAGTAGTACTGAGCAATTTAGAGAGTATCAACGCTTTGCTTATCAGGCAAGGTCTTTCACAAGCTGAACGTTTGCTTGAGCTCAATAAAACTGCTATTACCCAAATGAAAACTTTAATAGCACATCAAGTAAAGCTCATTCGTTAGAGAATAACACTCCCCGTGCAAAGAGAGATTGCACGGGGAGTGTTAGCAAGAGATTAGCTTAGTCAATTTTATAAACTACTTTTGCAAGTCCTAATTCTTTCCATTTGCCATTTTTAGCTTCAGGGCGTGAATAAACATTGCCTAACAAAGAAGATTTTTGTTTAAATCGTGATGCTTTCCAAGTTTTGTGTTCTACTTTTCCGTTGTTATAGTGCCACTCTACTTTTGCTATTTTTTTTGGCAAAAGTAATTTTTTAAAAGCTTCTAAATCATTAGGAACAAACTCAATAGGCAGTTTCTCAACAGAAGTATTGTCAAGGTTGTTCAGAGATACTTCTTCAACAACAATGGGTGAGATAGCAATATTCAAATGCTCAAACACTTTTTTTACAAGCTTAGAATCATATTCCTCTTGTAGTTCTTTGTATAGTTTATCTTGCAAATGAGAAAGCTGTTCCTCCACATACTCTCTGATTTCATTCATAACTTCACTTTCTTGTATTTTCTCCAATTGTTTTTCAGCAAATACAAGAAGTTTATCCTTTTCAAACTGCTCTTTAGTAAGTAGAGATAGTAGTTCTTCAGCTTCTAGATTGTTTTCAGTGAATGCAGCCTCGAATACTTTTTGAGCTTCTGTGCCGTCTTCTGTAGTATCATCGTAGTACAATTGGAATTTGTCCCCCAAAAGCACCCCAAAGCGAAGTTTTAGCTGTCGCATATAAGAGATAAGTTGTTTCTTATGTTTTTCAACAGACTCATTAGGGTGTTTTAGCTCTACTACAAAAAGAACTTTGTTATTACTCTCTATGGTAATATCAGGTATTAGAGTTTGATTACTCCCTACACTGATATGCTTTTGAGTAACAATTTCTCCTTGTTTTCTTGACCAGCCCAACTTCTCTAAGAAATTTTCAATCTCTACTTGAAGAATATTTTCTTTAGTATTCTTTTTTTGATGTGTGCTTACTATAAAGCACAAGTCATTCCATTTATTCATATTTTATTAAATTTTAAATTCATTTTTTTAATCACACAAAAAAGATAATAGTTGATATACAATAGGTGCAGCAGGGTGAGGGATATATAGAATATAAGGTCTTACTTCACGTAAGATTTCTTTGAAATCAATATTTTTCATAAAATTAGAAACCTCACTACTAAGTTCTTGTTTTTCTTCTATTATTTCAGAAGTATTGCGTGATAAATTATTTCTTTTTTGATAATTATCAAAAATGTTTAACAGAGAAACTACTATTTTCAAAGCATTTTTAGCTTTTTCATTTTTTATTTCAATATTGTTTAAATTTTCAATTAAACTATTTAAATTGACTTCTGAAAGAACTTTATAGAAGCTATCTTTAATTTCTATCTGATCATAAAACTCTCCTGCTTTATGGGTTATTTCTACAAAACTTTCAGCAGTACTATTATAGATATTCGAGCTTTTTTCTGAAATGAAATCAATAGTAGTGCTATATGCTATACTTGTGCTCTCCACTATATTATCGTATGTTGAGGAGGTATAATTAGCAATGCTATTCCATAAACTTTCTTTGTCTTCTATATCCTTACTTGATATATTTTCTTCTTTCTTTTCAAATAAAGAAATGAATTTATCAAACATTGATTTCTCTTGTTCCATACAAATAATTGTAATTGATTTTACCAAAATTTCCACCAAGGAGAATCACTTTTCTCTTCAATAGTTATTACATTTGCTGTTAAACTTAGAGTTCTATCTGTTTTAATACCTGGGAATTTATTTTTTGCCCAACTTTTTAAAACTTCTTTTCTGTTACCTCCCATAAATGAGCGTGCTAATTTGAAATTTTCAGTAATAAAAGTTTCGTTAATTGAAAAAGATCCATTAAGTTGTCCAGCTCCTAAAATTGTTACTTTGTACTTTTTAGCCATTCTTCTAATTGTTATTTAGTTTGTCATTCCTACTCTCTTACAGGCTTTTCGGTTTCCGCCTTATCGTTCACATAAGTACATAAAAAAACGCGGGCACATTCCTTACTACTTTCCTTATAGAGCCCGACCAAAGGCTTTGTACTAAAGTAAAAAGGAATGCCCACGCTTATAACGCAGGCATTTCCACTTCACTTTTCCTAGTACTAAAAAATGGTCGTTTTCTATAAGTAGGAAAATTGTAAAGCGAAACGCTAATTTATGTCTTTATGTAATTGTTTTTTCTGTTTCTTTTAAATAGTGTTTAAATGAGTTTTTAAATTCACTGCAAAGGTAATGATTTTTTTATAATATGCAAGGGGTAAGAAATAAAATCGTTTAAAAAAATACTATTCAAGCTTTATGATTTGTCTGCAATCATTAATAATACAAATATCCTAAGCCGTCATTTGCAACAAACTACTGATTTCGTCAGCGTGAGTGCGACAATAATACATCACAAAAGCAATAAAAGGTACAAAAAGTATGATACTCCACAGCAAGCCTTGTGCAAAGACTTTGTAATTGCCGAGGCGATAGAGTATATAGCCTGCCCAAAGAAGATTAAGTGTCATAGTGATATGCGACATTTGGGCAAAAATATTAGCACCACTCCACGTAAAGGTGAAGAGTCCCATAGTACCAAAATAGTACATTGGCAAGAAAGCAAGTGCCAACCCGATAGCATTTTTGTTGTACAAAAAGACTATAAAGCCTACTAAATATACCAAGCTACTCGGCGAACAAGCATTGTAAGCAATCCATTGTACTATGTTTGTTTTCAGGCTAAAGAAGAAATAACTACTTCCTGAAAGTGTGAGCAATAATAAGGCAATCGCTAAGACGATACCAATAGTTTTTTCTGTTCTTGTAAGTTGCATAGCATTAAAAGTTATAAAATGCACTATATTTGCTGATTGACAAATGGGTTAACTAATAGGAATATAAATCTCTGTTTTTAGCTTTTCTTTAGGGGTACGGCGCGCATCATTGAGGTATTTTTCAAAGAAAGGCTCTTCGCGTAGCGTGTACTCGTGGTCCATCACCCAGCGTACGGCTGTATCATATACCTGAGAAAGGTTTTCGTAACTGCCTTGATAAAAGAAAACAGCGTATTTACCCCCTGCTAAGGTTTTGCAACTAACTTCTTCTTGTGGGATGGCGGGCTTGTGGATAGCCAAACATACATCAGAGCGTTGCAAAGAGCCTTCGGTGATTTTCGGGTCGTCATACGATATGCATATAGACTCTATCCCTTTGGTGAAAAGTTTTTGAGCCTTAATAACAGCCCATAGTTGTTCGTAGGCTTTTCCGTAGTCTAAACTTCCATAGGCACCAGTGAGGGCTACATAAATAAGGTTTTTAGGCTCTAATGTTACTATTTTAGGGGTTTTTAGAGCCAAATCAGGATTAATGATTTCTTTTTTCATAATATAGGTATCTTTGTTTGTTCTATACTCAGTAGGGCTGATGCCATATTGTTTCTTAAAGGCTTTAGAGAGCGAAGCTGTGGTTTCATAGCCTATATTAAAGGCTATTTCTTCAATTGTCAGGGTAGTATATCGCAACAAACGAGCTATAGCTTCTAACCTAAGACGAGTGATATACCCTCCAATAGCTTCACCTTTTAGGGCTTTGAAGATACGATGAAAGTGAAAGTCAGATAAAGCCGCCTCATTAGCGAGTTTTTTAAGGTCTAAAGTCTCATCTAAATGATTGTTGATGTAAGCAACTACCTTATTGATGCGCTGAATGTAATCGTTGTAAGTAATGTTTTTCATATTGAGTTACTGATTTACGAGGGCAAAGGTAAGGCAGTTTTGCAGAAAAGATTTTTCCTATCTTGCTTATTTTCAAAAATAGCCAATAAAAAAATCCCCGTGATGCGAGCCACATAGGCAGTTTGCACCACGGGGAGTTTTATTTTCTAAAATTCTAATTTGCTAATTTTCCAATTCGCTCATTTGCTAATTTCCTCATTTGCTAATTTCCTCATTCCCCAATTGACGATTTTATCAACTGTAGCATTGCTGCATCTATTTTCTCTGCTGTGCTGAAGTTTTGCTTTATATGGTATTTTTCGGCGATAGCAGCAATTTTCTCATAGCGTATGTTTACTGTTTTTTCCTTCTCATAGATGAGGATTTTCAAAGGAAGTTCAATAGCCAATCGAGGGTTTTCTTGCATTAGGGCGGTTCCTACTTTGGGGTTCCCTACTATAAGCACGGTGGCAGGCTGCATATGCTCGCCTACTGCCTCAGCTGCTTTGTGGTGTTCAATAGTAACAAAAATGGTAATTCCTTTGCTGTTCAGTGTTTTCTGAAGGGCTGCTACAGTCTCTTCAAAAGCCAATGGACTTTGGAAGTCTCCATAAGGTTTTATCACATCTGTACAGCTAATAATAGGTTGTGCAGCTGCTAAGAACGGGAATAATAACAAGATAATTAAGTGTTTCATATAGTTTATTATAAATGTTTTTCAAAGAAAGTAAGGGTAAGTTCATTCAGTTTGTGGTGAGTTTCCTCAATAGGGGTTTTGCCACTAAATCCCAAAAAATGAGCAAAAGGCAACCACAAAGGAGCATCGGTAAAATCTACGTGAAAGATATCAGGGATTTGTACAAATTCACTCTCAACAGTGTTTTTGCATAGGTTTTCCATTGTGCTGAGGTGCTCTTGAATATCGCTCTCTGTCCACCCTCCTGAGCGTTCTCTTTCTGTGCGCATAGCTTCTGCCGGACGTGTGATAACCATTGTAGGAACACGCAAGCCCGTTTGTGCTATTTTTAGTGGAATCCGCGATTCCATAATTAAATTAGCTTTGATACGAGGGTCTTCCCACGAGGCTTCCGATACGATAATTCCTCCAAGAGAGACGCCAAAAGCTCCTAATCTATCCAAGTTAAGTTTTGTGGTAAGAAGATGGTTAGGGTCGTTTGTATTGAGTGCCGTAAGGAAATCTATTACTCGCGATACATCTTTAGCGAAGTAGGCTATCAATCCCCCTTCAAAAGTTTTTCCATTATAGTTTAAGAGTGGATTTTCTTCTGTAAGGCTCTCATTGAGCATAGGGTCGATGACCGTTCGCGGCAGGCTTTTGAGCGTACTGCCATCGGGGAAAGTTGCCAAGGCTACTGCCATAGGGCAATCAATACCTACCACTATATAGTCTTGAGAGACTAATTCTTGTATCTGAAAAGTGCTTATACATCGGTGACCATAAAGTCCTGTAAGGTATAAAAGTACAGGATATTGCGCATTTTCCTTGTTTACAGGAGCTTTTACTAAAGCATTCGAACGCTTGAATTGCAACGGATAAAGCAACGCCTTTGGAATATGCAAAAGCTCTGAAATAGCCTCGCTCACCTTTGTAGCTTCAGGGATATAAGGAGCGTAATCAGGTTGAGCGGTATTTTCAGCAGGGTACCACACTTGTATGGGGATTTGTCTGGCTTGGTGTTTATCAGTGATGAAAATCTCTTCCCTATCAGGGTCGGTTACACAATAGGTTACCGTGCCAATGGCATACTTGCCCATAGGTTTTGCAAAAAGCACAGGACGACATATATAGTAAGCCCCTCCTATGAGCAAAACCAATACTATGATGATAAGGATATACATCTTTTTCTTTTTCATCTGTTAATTATACTGAGGTAGTAGCAAAGATACGCAATGAGTCATCAGTTTCTTTGCGTTGTATATACCCTTTGAGGGTCATTTGTTGCAATTGTTTTTTTACTGCTGCGGTGGCTATCCCAGCTTTTTTTGCATTTAAAGGTAGCCACAGGCTACCTTTAAATGGTATAATATGCAAAAGTACATATTATTTTTTACTTGACCTACTAATTGGTAGCTTTTGTATCAGCCGCCCATTCCACTATCAGCAGTATTTAATTTTAATTGGTGACAATTTGACACCGTTTCATTTTCCCTCTTTTTTTGAGTAATCCCCCAAGGTGTGCATTTTGAGTTCTTTAAACCTTACTCCACTAATTGTTCTATGTGTTTTTGCAGTGTAGCGCGTTCGTTGGGGGATTTAGAGAGAGTAATCGCTTTTTGGTAGTGAGCAATTGCTTTTTGGTTATTGATATCAGTATACAAATATCCTAATAACTCGTGGTAGTAACGATTGTTTTGCAATCCTAATTTTTCAGCCTCTACAATAGCTTTTTCTTTGCCGTACACCTTGCCGTAAGCAAAAGTCCTATTTAAGGCTATTACAGAAGAATATTCAATGATAATGAGTTGGTTATATAGGCGGAGAATATACTCCCACTTATTTTCATCGGTAGGGGTAGTATGCCAATGGGCAATACCAGCTTCTAAGTGATATTTAGAGATTTGAGAGTCTTCGCAGGCTTTTACTAAGTAATAGTTGCCTCTGTGTATAAGTTCTTTATCCCATTTGCTTTTATCTTGTTGTTCATAAAGAGTGTTTTCACCAGTGGTATTGATACGAGCTTCAAGTCTGGAACTTTGGAAGCACATCAGCGATAAAAGAGCATTCAATTGTGGTGTATCAGTTTGAGGGTGCTCGGCAAGTAAGAGTGTAAGGCGCAAGGCTTCTTTGCAAAACTCCTTTCGTATAAACTGATTGTTAGTTTCTGAAAAATAGCCTTCATTGAAAAATAAGTACAAACAGCGCAGTACAGTTTCTAATCGGGCTTGTATATCGGCTGGGCTTACGGTTTTGATTTGAAAATGATGCTCTCTGAGTTTGCTTTTAGCTCTAAGAAGTCGTTTTTTTATAGTTTCGGTATGGGTGAGTAGGGCATTGGCAATCTCTTCTACTGTAAAACCACAGAGTATTTGCAAAGCCAAACTTATTTGAGACTCTACAGAAATAGAAGGATCGCAGATATTGAAGAGCATTTCTAACTGACTGTCGTTTATTTCAGAAGTTTCAAAGGTAAGTTCTTCGCTTTTTTCAGTAGGTGTAAGTGCCTTTTTTACTTTATCTTCAAATATAGCTACGTGTTTTTCATAGTCTTTAGCTTTGTTTTTGGCGACGGTGTAAAGCCACGCAGTAGGGTTGGGAGGTAAGGGCTCTGTTTCCCACAATTCATAGGCTTTTAAGAAAGTATCACTCGCAATATCTTCAGCAATCTCCAAATGAGAAAAGCCAAAATGGCGACATAAGACTGCCACCATTTTAGCGTATTCTTTTCGAAACAAATCGGATAAAAGTTGTGAGTGAGGCATTTTAATCTCTTTTTAGCACTTCACGCACTTCAATACTGCCACCTACTTGTTCAAAAATAGGGTTGGCTTTAGCCATTTCCACTGCTTCATCAATGTTTTCAGCTTTTACTACCACATAGCCACTGATAAACTCTTTAATTTCGGTAAAAGGTCCATCGGTTACAACCTTATCGGCTTTGATAGTTTTGGCACTGCCAGCGATAGGCAAAAGGGTATTGCCTTTGTCGGCTAATTTGTTTTGTGAAGCGATACCTGCAAGCCAGTTCATACGTTCTTGCATTTGCTCGGGAGTAGGTTTGAAATCAGCGATGTTGTTCAAACGAAAAATTAATACAAAATCTTTCATACATTTTTAAATTTAATATTATACCCCTATAACGATTGAATTTCCTCTATGGGGACAAAGATAGTAATAATTTGTCAATTAAAAAACTCCCATAATGTGAGCCGCATTGGCAGTTTGCACCACGGGGAGTTTTATTTACGCTTGTCGTGCTACGACTCGTGTTACGACTTAATTAGCTAAATTCTTTTTCTTAGAACTCTTTGCTTTGCTGTTGAACTCTAAACAGAGTTGTAACCAAAAATCAAAGTCTTTTTTTTGGTTGTACCCCGTAGGGTCTACATAGCAATACCCAGAGAGTTCTTTCCCTCTCATTACCACTGGCGAGAAGCCCTGCCTTTCGGCAATTTCTTCTGTCTGCTCAGGGTCAAACCTACACATTAGGCAATTATCTCCTATGTTGATGCACATCTTGTCATTCACCAAGAAAGCCAAACCGCCAAACATCGCCTTTTCTTCAACCTTGATGTGAGGAATTTCAGCTAAATATTCGCGAACTCTATTCGCAAGTGTTATACTATAAGCCATATTTTTATTAGATTTTTGAGCTAAAATAGTTTAAAGCTACTATAGTTCCCAGATGTCTCGATTCGTGCATATTGTTTACATACATAGCATCTTCTATAGTATCAATAGAAAATAAACCTACCTTAACCGTCGGGAACTCATTGAATAACCTTCCTTGATAATCTTCTTGTAATTGATTGGCTGTACTGAGTAACAATTCCTTTACTTGCTTGATTTCTTCCTTTGAAGGTGTAATCTTTTGAGGAAAAGTGCCACGATTGTATTTCTCTAAAAAATCATTGCTGATTAGCAGTTTATTTCCACTGAGCTGATAACATAAGAATTGTTGTACAGCAATACAATGTGCTATATTCCAAAAGATGTTGTTAGAAAAACCTGTTGGGATATAACCTAATTGTTCAGGGGTAAGACTATCTAAGTAAGTCAATAGGTTTTTGCGAATGGATAAAAGAAATTCAAAGTGTTTTGTTTTTGTCATTTTTAAATACTGTTTAAAATTCGGGGGCAAAAATATGACTAATACACAAAAAAAATCTTGCCATAAGACAAGATTTTATTTCTTAGTAATTATCTAGATTAAAAGAAATATATTTTCTAAATGTATTTTCTCTAACTTTTTTTAATGAATCTTTTGATATTTCACCATTAAGATAATTAAGCTCTCCCTCTAATATGTCTTTTTCTTCTTGTATTTCTAAAACAATTGCATTACTTATTTTTTTTCTTAAAAAGTCACTGTCCTTTATTGTGTAATTTTTTAGTAACTTTCTACTTTTCTTTTGAAAATCTAGTATATTTACACGAAATTCATCGTCCAACCCTCTACTTTTTAAGAGTTCATCATAGAAAATTAAATATTCTAATTCTATAGGATTTTTAAATAAAAATAAAGTATCCTTATCGTTATAATTTGTCCAGATAGGTTCGATATTCATAAATGATATTTCAGATATTTTATCAGTCATAGCCATTATTGTAGTACTAATGAGATCTTTATTACTCTTTTTATTTTCATAATAGTTGTAAATTAAATATGATATAATTGAAGCTAATATGATTAATATATTATTTTTTAAATCTAAAAAAACTGTTTTTTTCATTTTATAATAATTAATTTTTACATTTCTTTCCTGATGCGACTTAGCGAAGTGTCTGTGATGCCTAAATAAGTAGCTATATGTTTTAAGGGGGCGTACTTTATAGCACTGGTTTTTTCCTTAATAAACTGCATATAGCGCTCTTTGGCAGGGAGTGTAATCATTTCAAGAGAACGTTTCTTTGCCTCAAACAATTTCTCTGTCATAAAGAGTCGCCCCCATTCCGAATATCCTTTCAAACTGTGATAAAGTTCTTGAAAATGGTCATAATCTATATGCCACCCCTCACAATCAGTAAGGGCTTGGATATTTTCGGCAGAAGGTAAATGCTTAAAAAGAGAAAGTTCTTGCACGATAATTTCACCTTCACAAAAGAAGTCGGTAGTGATATCATTTCCCTCATAGTCATACACAAAGGCGCGAGCAACTCCTCTCTGCAAGATGAGATAACCACGAGCTATTTCGTCCTTGCGCAAGATAAAATCACCCTTGCGAAAAGCAATAGGCTGATGAGCTTTTTGTATTTGTTGTAACTCTTGTGCTCCTATGAGAGGGTGTTTGTAGATATTTTGAAATAAGTTATGCGTCATTGTTATTCTTTGATATTTGCATTTGTTAAGTATGCTAGGTATTACTTATGGAGCTTTCTTCATCTAAGGCTAATAATAGTGTAAAATATCTGTCTAATCGCTACTGAATGAGTGGAAGATGAGACTATTTACTGTTGTGCTACTGTAAAGATAATAATTAGTTAATTTACAAGTTAGCTAAAAACTCCCCGTGAAGTACCATACCACACGGGGATTTCATTTTCTCATTTGCTAATTCCCTAATTCTCTAATTCCCTAATCTGCTAATTTACAAATCACTTTCTTATCGCCAAACTTCTCAGCGAGCCATTGTTGCAATCGTGCGGCATCTATTTCTTTAACCACTTCTTTGCCCTTTATAGTATCTTTTTTCAGGGTGTAGAGCAGTACAGTTGCCGTTTGTAGAGAATCTTTATTATATAAGTGGTTCAGCTTGCCAAAATAAAAATCGTCTATGCTTGGGAATAATACCTGCATTTCTTTAGCAAAAGTAGCATCAGTAGGCTTGTATTTTTCCAGTTCGTCAGTTAGGTTCTTTATCATCACATCTTTACTAGAGAGCGACGACTTGTTTTTGTTGATTTCTGATAGTATTTCTTTGTCTATTTCCGATTCTTTTTGTCGTACAATAAGCTTTGTATTGAGTAGATTGAAGTTTTTAAGGTTGCTTTGCAGTGTTTTTAACTCTTCATCGCTAAATTTCTTATCCAAAAACGCTAATTCAATGCTTTTAGGGTTCGTATTGTAGCGTATTTTCTTATAAATGATAGTATAACCACTGTTTTCAAACTCAGCAGTGATATAGTGTGCCACATTCTCGTGGAATTTCTTCTCTTCTAAAAGACTATAAGCTAAATAGAGGCTGGGAGTGACGATGAGGATTACTAGTGTAGTGATAACCACGCGCAAACGCTTGTTAAGTGCCTCATTACCCGTATTTTTAGGAGTGTATTTCAGGTATTTAATAATGAGAAAAGTAGCAATACCAATAAAGAAACAGTTAATACTATAGAGGTAAAAAGCACCTAAAAAATAACTAAAATTGCCCGTTGCCAAGCCAAAGCCTGCTGTACAGAGCGGAGGCATCAAAGCAGTAGCGATGGCCACCCCTGGTATAGGGTTCCCTTTGTCCTCGCGGGTTAGGGAGATAGCACCTACCAACCCACCCACAAAAGCGATGAGCACATCGTAAATAGTAGGCGAGGTACGAGCCAAAAGCTCTGATTGTACATCCTTAAACGGACTGATATAGAAGTAGATAAACGATACTATAAGGCTCACTACCGTAGCGATAAGCAAACTGCGTCCTGTTTTTTTCAATAAGTCAAAATCGTAGGTAGCTAATGCAAAGCCTGCCCCCACAATAGGCCCCATAAGAGGTGAAATAAGCATCGCCCCAATGATAACTGCCGTAGAATTGACATTTAGTCCGATAGATGCAATAAGAATAGCACAAGCCAAAACCCATAGATTGGAACCGCGAAAAGAGATATTGCTAAGAATATCTTCTATTACTTTTTCTTTTTTCTCTTCGCCTTGGTGCAGATTAAGTAGATTTTTTAAGAAACTCATAATGTTAAATATTAGTGTTTAGATGTTAGCTCTTATAAATAATATTTTTATCTGAATGCAAAGATAATAATAATTTGTCAATCAGCCAATATATCAGTAAAATTACATCTCATTACTATTAATAGTAGTTTCTAATTTCAAAGCGTTATAACAAATAATTAGCCAATGTGTTGATTAGCTAAAGCTGATACACACATTGGCTAATTTATAGTATCTTAACGACTATTCTCTAATAACCAACCACTATCGTGAGTAATTAGGAGCTTCTTTAGTAATCGTTATATTATGCGGATGACTCTCTGCTATACCGCTGGTAGTAATGCGTACAAACCTGCTTACTTCCTTAAGAGTAGCAATATCTTTAGCACCACAGTATCCCATACCAGCTCGCAGTCCACCTATAAATTGGTGCATACTTTCTTGTAATTCACCCTTATAAGCCACACGCCCCACAATACCTTCAGGCACTAATTTCTTGATATCATCTTCCACATCTTGAAAATAGCGGTCTTTACTACCTTGGTTCATAGCCTCTACCGAGCCCATACCTCGGTATGATTTGTATTTTCTTCCTTCAAAAATAATTGTTTCACCTGGTGATTCTTTAGTGCCTGCCAACAACGAACCAAGCATCACACTATCAGCACCTGCTGCAATTGCTTTCACTATATCACCTGTATAGCGAATACCTCCATCAGCTATCACAGGCACGCCTTTACCTTTCAGTGCGGCAGCTACATTCAGTACTGCCGAAAACTGCGGAAAACCTACCCCTGCTACTACTCTGGTTGTGCATATCGAGCCAGGCCCTATACCCACCTTCACCGCATCAGCACCACTCTCAGCAAGATAAAGAGCCGCTTCGGCTGTAGCTATATTACCTACTACTACATCCAAATCAGGGTGCTGACTCTTCACGGCTTTAAGTGCTTGTACCACTCCTTTGGTATGCCCGTGTGCTGTATCAATCACTACGGCATCCACTCCTGCTTGCACTAAGGCTGACGAACGCTCTACTACATCTGCTGTAACTCCTAAAGCCGCAGCCACGCGCAAACGACCATAGCTATCTTTGTTAGACATCGATTTCTCTTGCAAATTAGCAATATCGCGGAAGGTAATAAGCCCTATCAGTTTGTAGTTTTTATCTACTACAGGAAGTTTCTCTACTTTGCTGCGTTGTAAGATTTTTTCAGCCTCTTTCATCGAAGTACCCTCATTGGCTATCACCAAGTTCTTAGAGGTCATCACTTCCACTATCGGGCGAGCTCCATCTTGTTCAAATCGCAAATCTCGGTTTGTTACAATTCCTTTAAGCGTGCCATCAGCATCTACTATCGGGATACCTCCTATGCTATTTTCTTTCATACAACGTTTTGCATCAGCTACTTTTGCATCAAGCGAAAGCGTTACAGGGTCTATAATCATACCACTTTCAGCACGCTTTACTTTCCTTATTTGCTTTGCCTGCTCCTCAATTGTCATATTTTTATGAAGCACACCTATACCCCCTTCGCGTGCCATTGCTATAGCCATAGCTGCTTCGGTAACCGTATCCATAGCTGCCGATATAATAGGCACATTTAGTGTAATATTACGAGTAAAACGAGTAGTTATTGCTACCTCACGAGGCAATACCTCTGAATAATTGGGTATCAGAAGCACATCATCATAGGTGAGTCCTTCTGTAATTATCTTATTTTGGAAGTCCATTTTTTTTAAAAAGAGAATTTAGTTGCCGCAAAATTACTTACTTTTTATTTATAAAACAAATCTTTTTTGCAATATAACGTTTTTTTAATTTTCATAATACTTTATTTTCTCTTTTTAAGAAGCTGTTTCACAGGTATTTTCTGAAAATAAAGCTCCCCATCAGCTCCTTCATAAAGTATTGCTATCGTCTTCTTATCTACTACCGTAAGGCAAGAATAGCCCAAGCCCGCAGCTTCGTAAAGCACTGTTTGTGGCAGTTTATCCCAGCTCTTGCCTTCGTCATCGCTCACCTTAATACTCAAGTCAGTGCGCTGAGTGGCATTTGCCGGATTAGAAAATAACAAATAAGGTTTGCCCCCTTTGCCTCTGTAACGAATAATGCTTGCCATACAATTAGGCTCTACCAAGCCTAAGCGCGAAGTAGGGTGTTCTTTCCAAGTAGCGCCCATATCTGTAGTAATAGCTACCGACCTACCGTGATAATCGTCCGATAGCTCATAGTTAGTTCTATTTCTATCATCACGCATATTTAGCATTAGGCTACCATCTTCAAGCTCTACTACTTGTGCTTCGGTAGTATGCGTTTTAGCCCCTGTACCTACCTGCCAAGTAGCTCCGTGGTCTTTGCTGTAAATAATAGTAGAATGAGGCACTTGGTTTTCATCTTTAAACTGACCCGCAAATACCAAAGTACCATCTTTCATCATAATACCACTTCCCGGACCTTGAAAAAACAAGCGCCATTCTGGTCTTTTTACTTGGCTAGTAATGTTTACCGGCTTGCTCCACGTTAGTCCGTCATCTTCGCTTTTCACTACCAATAATTGCCCTGTTTCTTCAGGTGATAATCCTTGTTTAGATCCCCACCAGCTATAGGTTTTAGTATCCAAGCCGTGTTGCCATAGGCATATTACCCATATAGTATTTTTTTGTTCGTCTACCAGCACCGCAGCATCGCCCACACCATTCAGCTCCTCGGGCAAGTTACCCCAGCGTCCCATATCTACAATCTCTTTCATTGGTTCCCACGTGTGTCCACCATCAGTGCTACGGCTCATTCCTATATTGATATCCTCTTGCAAATCTTTACAATTGTTGTAGCGGTTGTCGTAAATAGCGATAAGCGTACCTTTAGGAGTCGTAACCAAACCTGGTATGCGATAACACGCTACCCCGTCTTGCTTCGGTTTTCGCAAAGTAATAGCAAAACGTTGCCCTTCTTTGCTCGTATTGCGAAGCCTAAAATTAGTAGCCAAAGTTTTAGCTTCTACGCCAGTGAGCAGCACCTTGTTTAGCAATTCGGGCTTTGCTATAGTATGCGCTGTAATCCAAACGTGTAAGCTGTCTTTTGCTAAAAGTTTATATTCCCCTTTCAGCACTACTTTGTGTGATAGCTTTTGTGTTTTGGCAAATAAAGTAGCATTTTCCTTTTTATCTCGGGTTCCTACATACACTGCTACTTGTGCCAAATCTAGTAATCGCTTTTTCGATTTAAACGAAAGTGTAAGCTGTTGCAGTGTTGCCCCCTTTTCAATAGGCAAAACAAAGGTAGTTAGCACATTCTCTTTGTCTGTAGCCAGCGGCATTTGCGGCTGACTAAATTTCATCTTCTGCTGCCCATAGCCCATAGCTACCAAGCCAATACTCAATAAAATTAATAGTCTCTTCATTGTATTTGTTGTTATAAAATTAGTCTTTAGTTGTTAGTGTTTAGTCGTTAAAATTGTACTTGTGCAGCTCGCAACATTGTTTTTGCTTTTTCCAAGTAAGGATACATTACCTTATCGTCTTTCAAGAAAGGTACTTGCTGGCGCAATAGGTCATACCAAGCTCGCGTAGTTGCCGAAAGCTCATCGTAACATCCTAGTATATCAATAGCTTGTGCAATAGTAATAGCTTCAATAGCCAATACCTCAAAAGCATTGTTTATTACCTTATGAGTAAGGGTAGCTGCATTGGTTCCCATACTTACAATATCCTGATTATCATTATTGTTAGGAATACTATGCACATACATTGGGTTAGATAGAGTTTGGTTTTCGGCAGTAGTAGAAGTCGCCGTAAATTGCACCCCTTGCATACCAAAGTTAAAACCTAATTTACCTGCATTCACAAAAGGAGGTAATAGTTCATTAATTTTAGGGTTCAAAAGATAGTTCAGTTGGCGTTCAGCAAGCATTGTAATACGTGTAATCACTATTTTGAGTTTGTCCATTTCAAGCGATATATAGTCGCCGTGAAAGTTTCCTCCGTGATATACTTGTTGCGTAGGAACATCTATTATAGGGTTATCATTTGCCGAATTTAGCTCCTCTTCTACTATGCGTTGGGTATGAGCAATAGTGTCGTATACTGCTCCCAATATCTGTGGCACACAGCGCAATGAGTAATATTCTTGTACTTTTTCTTTAAAAACTGTTTCTTGGTGTTCTCCCGTATAAAGGTGATCGGCACGCTTACGAGTACGCTTACTATCAGCCAAAAAGGTACGCATCAAGTTAGCAATTTCTTTCTGTCCGTTATGTTGTTTAGCATTGTTTAGCTCTGCAGAAAAATGATCGTCATAACTTTGTACCAACTCATTGATAGCAGTGCTAAACTTCACTGCCCATAGCAATAGCTTGTGAGCGTAGTGTAAATTCACACCTGCCAAGCCCGTCATCACCGAAGTACCGTTCATCAAAGAAAGCCCCTCTCGCAAATGTATCTGTAGTGGTTTAAGCCCCACTTGGGCAAAAACATCAGCAGTAGGGCGCCGTTTGCCTTGGTAAAAAACCTCACCTTCGCCTATGAGTACTAAGGCAAGATGCGCCAATTGCACCAAATCACCACTTGCCCCTACCCCACCGTGTTTAAAAATTAAAGGCGTAATTTGATGATTAAGCAGGTCGCACATCAGCTGTATTGCTTCTATATGCACACCCGATTTACCTAAAGACAGACTATTGAGCCTACATAATATAGCGGCACGTACCGTTTCTTCATCAAAATAATCACCACTACCAGCAGAATGACTACGTATGAGGTTATATTGCAATTGTAGCTGGTCTTCTTCTGCAATACGATATTGTGCCATAGGTCCAAATCCCGTATTTACACCATAAATAATTTTATTTTGGGCAAAACTTTTCAGAAAATCGTAGCTTTCAGTTATGTTTTTTTTATCTTCAGAAGGTATATGCACCTGCTTTTTATCAAAAACAATCGATATAAAATCTTTATAATTTCTCATAATACTATTTAAAAAAATAATTTGAGGGCAAAGATAGTAAAATAATGGTTAATGGTTAATGTTTAATGATTATTTTTTAGCTATAGGTTGAGCGAAGGTTGAGCGAAGGTTGAGCGAAGGATAAACATTGTTTTTTTGAATTATGATTAAACAATATAAAACTTTTTGGTAAAAACAACTATAATTCAAAAAAATATTGTATCTTTGCCCGCTATTAAAATTAAAAAACACATATCTTACTTAATATAAAATATGATGACTGAAGGAGAAAAATTGATTCCTGTTGATATCAGTGAAGAGATGAAATCCGCTTACATTGATTATTCAATGTCGGTAATCGTTTCACGTGCCTTACCCGATGTGCGCGATGGACTAAAACCTGTGCACCGCCGCGTGTTATTTGGTATGTACGAATTAGGCGTGCTTAGCAACCGCTCTTATAAAAAATCTGCCAGAATCGTAGGGGAAGTACTCGGTAAATACCACCCTCACGGCGATACAGCTGTATACGATACTATGGTGCGTATGGCTCAAGATTGGAGCTTGCGCTATATGCTCGTTGATGGGCAAGGTAACTTTGGCTCTATGGGAGGCGACTCGCCTGCTGCAATGCGTTATACCGAAGCTCGTATGCGCAAAATCTCCGAAGAAATGCTCTCCGACATAGAAAAAGAAACTGTCGACCATCAGCTTAATTTTGACGATACCCTACAAGAACCTACTGTATTACCCACTCGCATCCCCAACCTTTTGGTAAATGGCTCTGCAGGTATCGCAGTAGGCATGGCTACTAATATGGCTCCTCATAACCTTAGCGAAGTAATAGATGGTACTATCGCTTATATTGATAATAACGACATTGAAATTGACGAACTTATCAAATATATCAAAGCCCCTGACTTCCCTACAGGTGGTATTATCTACGGCTATGAAGGTGTAAAAGAGGCTTTCAAAACAGGACGCGGGCGTATTATCGTCCGTGCCAAAGCTGAGTTCCAAGAGGTAAGAGGCAAAGAATGTATCGTAGTATCAGAAGTGCCTTATCAGGTAAACACTGCTGACCTTATAAAAAAGACAGCTGACCTTGTGAAAGAGGGCAAACTCGAAGGCATCTCCGATGTACGCGATGAGTCTGCTCGTGGTAAAATGCGTATTGTTTATATTTTAAAACGCGATGCTGTGCCTAATATAGTGCTGAACAATTTGTTTAAACACACTGAATTGCAAACCTCCTTCAGTGTGAATAACATCGCTTTAGTAAAAGGTCGCCCAGAGTTGCTAAACCTCAAAGACCTTATCCATCACTTTGTAGAACACCGCCACGAAGTGGTATATCGCCGCACCGACTTTGAACTGCGAAAAGCCAAAGAGCGTATCCACATCTTGGAAGGATTTATGAAGGTAATGGCTACCGAAGACACTATGGGTAAAGCTATCGAAATTATCCGTTTTCACGACAAGCCTAAAGAGGATTTAATCGCAGAATTCGACCTTACTGACATACAAGCTGAAGCTATTTTGGCATTAGCGCTACGCCGCATTAATAAAGCGTTGATTTTGCAAACCAAAGAAGAGTACGAACAAAAATTACTCGAAATACAAGACCTTGAGGATATATTAGCTCGCAAAGAACGCCGCGTAGAGATTATCAAACAAGAACTTCTTGAAATAAAAGAAAAATATGGCGATGAACGCCGCTCTGTAATTGAATATGCAGGAGGCGAATTTAGTGTAGAAGATATGATACCCGATGATAAAGTGGTGATTACTATCTCACACGCTGGCTATATCAAACGCACTCTATTGAGCGAATACAAAACCCAAAGCCGTGGAGGAGTAGGACAAAAAGCTTCTACTACCCGCGACCAAGATTTCTTAGAGCACCTATTCGTAAGCTCCAACCACCAGTATATGTTGTTCTTTACTCAAAAAGGAAAATGTTTCTGGCTGCGAGTATACGAAATACCCGAAGGTAGCAAAACAGCCAAAGGACGCGCTATTCAAAACCTTATCAACATTGAGCAAGATGATAAAATTAAGGCTTTTGTAAGCGTTCAAAATCTTAAAGACGAAGAATACATCAATAACAACTACCTGATTATGGCTACTAAACAGGGAATTGTTAAAAAGACTTTGTTGGTAGAATACTCACGCCCTCGCCAAAATGGTATCAATGCAATTACTATAAAAGAAGGTGATGAGCTCATAGAAGCAAAACTTACTTCGGGCAACAGCCAGCTGATGTTGGCAGTAAAATCAGGACGTGCTATCCGTTTTGCTGAAGACAAAGTGCGTGCTGTAGGACGTAATTCACAAGGCGTACGCGGTATTGATTTAGACCCTGAAAACGATGAGGTAGTAGGTATGATTGCTATCGAAAACCCACTTGAAGAGACCGTATTGGTAGTATCTGAAAATGGTTACGGAAAGCGTTCGTATATAGATGACCCTGAAACACACGAAGCGGTATATCGCATCACCAATCGTGGCGGTAAAGGGGTAAAAACGATTTCTATCACCGATAAAACAGGTAATTTAGTAGCTATCAAGAGTGTTTTAGCAGGCGAAGACCTGATGATTATTAACAAATCGGGTATTGCAATACGCTTGCCTATAGACGACCTTCGTATATTAGGGCGTGCAACACAAGGAGTAAAACTTATCAATATCAAAGGTAAAGACTCTATTGCTGCCGTTACTAAAGTAATGAAAGAAGACGATGAAGAAGACGAAACCACTGAAGTGGTAGAAGCTCCTGCTGAAGAATAAAGAAAGATTGTGTTCATATTGATAAAGAAAGGTCAAACGGAAGTTACTTCATTTCTCTGTTAGGTAAGAATTTACTTCCGTGATTACCTTTCTTTTTTATTTTATACTATGGAAAAGACAACCGCTTTACTAAAAGTTGCTCTTAGGCAAAATGCACTTTATATTCCTGATAGTATGGTCTCACAAAGAACTATACAACCAGAAACGTTGGAATTGGTAGCTGCCTTGCGCAAGCACGGCTTTGGCGTTACCGAAAGCCTCTTGCACGCTATCAATGGTACCGATAACGAGTATCGCCAATTGGTGGTGCACACTATCAAGCAAATACTCAATGTAAAACTCAATTGGGCACCCCTTATCAAAAATTGGGAAGTACCTACAGGCGAGGGTGCAATAGACCATATCATCACCGCTTTCTACAACCAATATCCTGATTTAATAAAGAATGATGATTATATTTGTTATTGGTATGATCACGATGATTATAATGAGGCAAATAGCATTGACAACTACAATAGAGAATATTTCACTCATAAACACGAGCGTTTTTTAGCTTGTGGGCATTATATCCCTTATGGTACTTTCCCTTTGTGGCGTTATAATGGCTGCCCTTTCTGTGGTACACCTTTTGAGTTAGGAAAGATAGAACATACTGAACAAGGTAGCAAACTCAAAATTCTTGACCTTTGGCGTGATGCAGAGGCTAATACTTATTACCAAAATCTATTGGCTTCCAAAACTGCTTTAGATGCTACCCAAATAGATTCTCTCAAACGCTTGTTGCCTTATTTTTCAGTAGCAAAAGAAACTACTATTGAAATGAAAGAAACACTCATTTTAGTAGTTGATAATTATCTTTTTTCCGAAGGGAATGAAGCAGAAGCAGGGGCTTGTTTTCGTACTCCTACTGATATTCTACGCTATTTGTGGTATAAAAAGACAGGATTTTTGCAGCTAATACCTCCAAAAACAATTGTTACTAAAAATGCTAAAAACTACAGCCATATTGTTTATCCTTTAAATAAAAGTGAAGAAGCTAAAATAGAAGCTAAAGAAGAACTTCGCTTGAAATACTCGCGTATTGAATGTATGAGGGTGGCACGCTGGCTCAATGCATTACCTCTTTCAGCCGAAAAATCTTGTGAGTTAATGCACCCCAAGCGTGAGATGTGGGTGCGCTTTATCCGTGCCTTACGTTTAGCTGAATACAGCAAGAAAAAAGGATTTGAAAAGCTTGCCACGCTACTAGATATCTTTTATCATCAGAAATATGAAGTGTGGCAAGGCAAGGTTCAGCAGGCTTATTTAAATGTAGATACCGATGCTGTTTTAGGTTATCTAAAAGAGCGACCTTCTCAGTTTGCACGTTCACTATTCGCTACAATGTTGTGGGTAGGCGCTGAAAGTACTATCACTGCCTTTAAAGAGGTGATAGACCAAGTGCCTATACGCTTGCTCTTTAGTCTTAATAATTACGCCGACTTTTACTTTACACCACAAGGTACACGCCCTATAAAAATCATTACAGGCGATTATATAAATGCCCCTAAAAATCAATGGGTAATAGGCTATAACGAAGAGCAATTAGCCCAGATGAAAACAGCTATAGAAGAGCTTTGCTTGTGGGCAATACGCCGAAAGTTCGCTGCACAACCTAATCCCCATAAAACAATATTTATAGATGAACAACTATACCATATCCCTTTACCTATAGGCGATAGAAGTACTACTATACACGATTTTAATGCAACCCTAATGGGTACGAAATTCCCTTTAGAGGGCAACGAGATACGCCTTTTTATGCAATGGGGTAAAGACCTTCCTGCCCAGCATCTCGATATGGATTTATCTTGTCATATCATCTTTGATAAAGAGCGTGATATGTGCTTTTTTGGCAAGCTTACCGCTACGGGGTGTCAGCATAGTGGCGATATTCGCAGTATTCCTAACAAGGTAGGTACTGCCGAGTATATCAATATTGATGTGAACACCTTACGCCAAAAGAAAGCTAAATACGTAACTTTTGTGTGCAATGCTTATTCTAATGGGGCATTATCACCTAATTTAGTAGTAGGTTGGATGGATAGTAAGTACGAGATGAAAGTATCCGAGCGCACAGGAGTGGCTTACGATCCTTCTACCGTCATTCATCAGGTACGTATTACCCAGCCGCTACAAAAGGGACTCCTCTTTGGTATCTTAGATGTAGAAGCTAAAGAGATTATTTGGCTAGAACTGCCTTTCCAAGGACAAGTAGCCAATGATCTTTCTCTCGATACTGTAAAAGCACTACTTGATAAACTAAATGCTAAAACTACTATTGGCAACCTGCTAACCCTCAAAGCCGAAGCTCAAGGGTTGCAGATAGTTAATGATAAAACAATCGCCGATGAAGTATATGATATGCGATGGGCTGCAAAAGAAGCTTCTGTTCTAAATGCCTTATTTTGAGCAATGTTGGCTATAAAGAGATTTATAACTTACCACTAATAATCAAATAGTTATATTTTTTTTATGAAAATAATTAGCATTTTCACTTGGTTAATTCAAAAAAAACTGTACTTTTGCAGCATCAGAATAAACAGTTTCAAATAATTATGGCAACAATTATTAATTATACAATTATCATTATCTATTGTACTGCTCTGATATTGATATTTTTGTACAGTATTTCGATGTTCAGTTTGTTACTCAACTACCTGAAACATCGCAAACAAAATGATGAGTCTCCTAAGTTCAATTTACTTGACCCTAAAGAGATTCCCTACGTAACTATTCAGCTGCCACTTTACAATGAAAAGTACGTAGTACCTCGCCTACTTGAAAATATTGCAAAATTGGAGTATCCACGTACTAAACTTGAAATTCAAGTACTTGATGACTCTACTGACGAATCTGTTGCTGAAACAGCTCAGATAGTTAAAGATTTACAAGCTACAGGCTTAGATATTAAGCATATACGCCGCGAAAATCGTCAGGGTTTCAAAGCCGGTGCCTTAAAAGAAGGATTGGCTGTTGCTAAAGGTGATTTTATAGCTATTTTTGATGCTGATTTCCTTCCACAACCCGACTGGCTAAAACGCACCGTTATCTATTTTAAAGATCCTGAAATTGGGGTAGTACAAACACGTTGGGGGCATATCAATCGTAATTATTCTATTCTTACTAAAATACAAGCCCTTGCTCTTGATGTTCACTTCACTTTAGAGCAAGTAGGTCGTAATTCTAAAGGATATTTTATCAACTTCAATGGTACTGCGGGCATCTGGCGCAAAGCGTGTATTTACGATGCAGGTAACTGGGAAGGTGATACGCTTACAGAAGACCTTGACCTTAGCTATCGTGCACAGCTTAAAAACTGGAAGTTCAAATATTTAGAAGATGTAGAAACACCTGCTGAACTACCTGTAGTTATCTCAGCAGCACGCTCACAACAGTTCCGTTGGAACAAAGGGGGAGCTGAAAACTTCCGCAAAACAGTAAGCCGAGTGCTAGCTGCTAAAAATATTAGCTGGAAAACGAAGTTCCACGGAGTAATGCACCTTTTGAATAGCTCGATGTTCTTATGGGTGTTTATTACCGCTATCTTCAGTATTCCTATGCTGTACCTTAAGAACATTTACGGACACTTAGGGTGGATATTCCATATCACAAGCTTCTTTATTACTAGTACAATTATATTGTTTATTTGCTATTGGTTTACTTATCGAAACTTACAAGGAAAAACTTTTGATGACTTTTTGGAGTATGTAAAGTTGTTCTTTACATTCTTTTCAGTAGCTTTAGGATTTTCATTCCACAATACTATTGCTGTACTTGAAGGGCATACTGGCAAACGTAGCGAGTTTGTACGTACACCTAAGTTTAATATCAATTCACTAAGTGATAGCTGGAAGAATAACAAATATATCAATACAAAGCTATCGCCTAATATGATTATTGAGTTTTTACTAATGTTATACTTTATATTTGGTTTGTATAGTGCAATTCATTTAAACGACTTTGGTATGTTTCCTTTCCATTGTATGCTTACTTTAGGATTTGGGTTTGTATTCTTCAAATCACTTACTTCAAAAGCCTAAATGGATTAACAAATTTTGAAAATTAGTAAATTAAAATATAAGTTAAAATAAAGGGTTGTCTGTAAAAAAGACGACCCTTTTTAGCAATAAATAGAAAAAAAAGATGACTTTTTGAGGCTCTTATTAACGACCTTTTTTCAAGAGCAGAATTAGATTAGAAATAGTTTTGATAGGCTATGAAAACAAGAATAACAGAACTTTTTGGTATTCAATACCCTATTATTCAAGGGGGTATGATATGGGCAAGCGGCTGGCGGTTAGCGGCAGCTGTAAGTAATGCCGGCGGATTGGGCTTGCTAGGGGCTGGCTCTATGCACCCCGAAACCCTTACAGAACACATACGCAAATGCAAAGCGGCTACTGATAAACCTTTTGGAGTAAATATCCCCATTATGTACCCCGAAATGGACAAAGCTATAGAAGTAATTTTACGCGAAGGGGTAAAGATTGTTTTTACTTCGGCTGGTAATCCTGCTACCTACACCTCTTTACTGCAAAAAGAAGGTATAAAAGTAGCACACGTGGTAAGCAGTAGTAAGTTTGCTCTGAAAGCACAAGCTGCAGGCGTTGATGCTGTGGTTGCTGAAGGCTTTGAGGCAGGCGGACATAATGGTCGTGAGGAAACGACTACAATGGTACTTATCCCTGCGGTACGGCGAATGTTAAACATTCCGCTGATTGCTGCTGGGGGAATAGCCACTGGTAGTGCAATGTTGGCAGCTATGGCTTTAGGGGCTGAAGGCGTGCAAGTAGGGAGTCGGTTTGTAGCCACTGCCGAAGCCTCTGTACACCCTGCTTTCAAAGAAAAGGTGATTGCTGCAGGCGAAGGAGATACTGAACTCACACTGAAAGAATTAGCCCCTGTACGTTTGCTGAAGAATGGCTTTTATCAGCAAGTAAAAGACCTATATAATACCCAACAAGCTACCGTTGCTAACCTACAAGCCTTAGTGGGCAATAGGCGTACCAAACGAGGAATGTTTGAGGGCGATATGGCTGAAGGAGAATTGGAGATAGGACAGGTAGCGGCACTAATAGATAAGGTTCAGACTGCTAAAGAGGTGATTGATGAGATGATGAATGATTGTAATACAAGAATACAACAGTTAAAAAGTTTGTTTGTATTGCATTAATTTTGTAATTTTGCCGCCTGAAATATAATAATTAACCTTATTCACCCTAAATTAGAAATATATGACTTCACAAGAAATAAGACAGCAATTCCTAAAATTCTTTGAGAGCAAAGGGCATACTATCGTCCCTTCTGCTCCTATGGTTATTAAAAACGACCCTACCCTGATGTTTACGAACGCGGGTATGAACCAGTTTAAAGAGTTTTTCCTCGGCAATGCTAAACCTAAACACACACGCGTGGTAGATACTCAAAAATGTTTGCGCGTATCGGGTAAGCACAACGACCTCGAAGAGGTAGGGCGAGACACCTATCACCATACGATGTTCGAGATGCTGGGCAACTGGTCTTTTGGCGACTACTTCAAAAAAGAAGCCATTAGCTGGGCGTGGGAACTGCTGACTGAAGTATATAAAATACCAAAAGAACACCTTTACGTAACGGTGTTTGAAGGTAGTGAGGAAGAGGGTGTGCCTTTTGACCAAGAAGCTTACGATATATGGAAAGAACGTATAGCTGAAGACCATATTTTACTCGGAAATAAGAAAGATAACTTCTGGGAAATGGGCGATCAAGGTCCTTGTGGTCCTTGTACCGAAATACACGTAGATATTCGTTCTGATGAAGAAAAAGCTAAAATAGCAGGGCGAGACCTTGTCAATAACGACCATCCTCAAGTGATTGAGATTTGGAACAACGTATTTATGGAGTTCAACCGCAAAGCTGATGGCAGCCTCGAGAAACTTCCTTCTAAAAACGTGGATACAGGTATGGGCTTTGAACGCCTCTGTATGGTATTGCAGAAAAAGCAATCAAACTATGACACTGATGTATTTACTCCGCTAATTCAGAAAGTAGAAGAGATTACCAAAAGCAAATATTATACAGGCAGCAATGTAAGTACCGAACAAGAGCAGATAAACATTGCTATTCGCGTGATTTCAGACCATATAAGGGCGGTAGCTTTTGCCATAGCAGACGGGCAGTTGCCTTCTAATAACGGAGCTGGTTATGTAATACGCCGTATTCTGCGCCGTGCTATCCGCTATGGTTTCACTTTCCTAAATCAAAAAGAACCTTTTATCTATAAATTGGTAGAAACACTTGTGAAACAAATGGGCGGTACTTTCCCCGAATTGGAGAAACAAGCGTTTATCATTATGAGTGTGATAAAAGAAGAGGAAAACTCTTTCTTGCGCACACTCGAACAAGGATTGCTGATGCTGGATGTGATGATACAAAACGCTACCAATAAACAGTTATCGGGTGTTAAGGCTTTTGAACTATACGACACTTACGGATTCCCTAAAGATTTAACTGCTCTTATACTTTCTGAAAAAGGATTGACTTTAGACGAGGCAGGATTTGAAGAGAACCTACAAAAGCAAAAAGAGCGTTCGCGTGCGGCTGCTCAAGTAAAAGCAGGCGATTGGGTAGTTCTTCGAGAAGACGAAGAAGAAGAATTTATAGGCTACGATACATTAGAGGCTGTGGTACGCCTTGTAAAATACCGCAAAGTGGAGAGCCAAAAAGACGGTACACACTACCAATTGGTGTTCAATACCACACCTTTCTATGCTGAAGGGGGCGGACAAGTAGGCGACAAAGGTACGCTACAGTCGGCTAATGGCGAGTTGGTGTACATATTAGATACTAAAAAGGAAAACAACCTTATCATACACATAGCAGAGCACTTGCCTGAAAACCTAACTGACCCATTTAAAGCGGAAGTACATCCGTTATCACGTCAGTTGGCAGAAGCTAACCATAGTGCTACCCACCTATTGCACCAAGCCTTGCGCGAGGTATTGGGTACGCACGTAGAGCAAAAAGGGTCGCGTGTATCGCCAGAAACCCTTCGTTTTGACTTCTCTCACTTTGCCAAGCTAACTGATGAGGAATTAAGCGAAGTAGAACGCATAGTAAACAGACGTATTTGGGAAAAGATACCACTACAAGAGCATCGCAATATACCTATACAACAAGCGATAGAAGCGGGTGCTATGGCGCTATTTGGCGAAAAGTATGGCGACCACGTGCGAATGATACAATTTGGCGACAGCAGAGAGCTTTGTGGAGGTACACACGTAAAGAATACTGGTGATATATGGTTCTTCAAAATTCTTTCAGAAGGAGCTGTTGCTGCTGGTATCCGTAGGATAGAAGCTATCACTTGCGGAGGGGCTATGAAGTACTTTGCAGAGCAAGAAAAGTTAGTAGATAACATCAAAACTACCCTCAAAAACGTACAAGATCCTATCAAAGCTATCGTACACCTACAAGAAGAGAATGCACAACTGCACAAAGAGTTAGAGCTACTGAAGAAAGAGCAAGCTAAGAACCTAAAGGTATCTCTGAAAAATGAATTTGCTTCTATCAATGGGGTACAATGCCTTATCAAACAGCTCGATTTAGATACAACTACCCTCAAAGATCTCGCTTTTCAGTTAGGCAATGAGGTAGAAAATCCGTTTGTTTTATTTGGTTCGGCATACGAAGGCAAAGCTTTATTATTGTGCTATATCGGTAAAGAGCTTGCTCAAGCCAAAGGGTTAGATGCAGGCAAAATAGTAAGAGAATTAGGCAAATACATACACGGCGGTGGCGGTGGGCAGCCTTTCTTTGCTACAGCGGGGGGTAAAAATCCCGAAGGCATAGCCGAAGCCCTCGAAAAAGCACAAGCACTCGTTAAAGGGGAGTAAGTAATATAAATTTCATAATTTATCACAGTGTTTGCTTTTGTCATAATTTATGCAAGCTTTAAATAGGTAGCTTGCCGTTTAATAAAAAAGAACGTCGTTTATTCTGTATTTTGGAGAAAAGAAAAAATATTATGCTTAATTATTATTACTCAGATAAAATATCAGATTTTTGCAAAAAACCTTCAGAAACAATCATAGGAGAGATTTCTGTAAATGGACGTTTGGGGCATATTGACACAGAGTTACGCGCTTGGGAGCATCAGATAAATATTTTAAAAAATACATTAACTGGGTATGAGGGTAATCTATTTTTTGAGTTTTCTATACCAAGAATGGGAAAACGAGTAGATTGCTTGCTAATTATTAAAAATATCATTTTTATCCTTGAATTTAAAGTATTTGAAAAAGACTTTAAAAATAAGGATTTGGAACAAGTGTGGGATTATGCTTTAGATTTAAAGAACTTCCATCAACCAAGTCGTCAAGCTTTATTAGTACCTATACTAGTTGCTACAGATGCTAAATCATCTCCTTTTGAAGTTGTTCTATCAAGTCTCAATGATAATCTAATTAATCCTTTGAAAACAAATGCAAAGGATTTAGGAGAATTGCTAAAGCATATTTTAGCTTCTTTTCAGAATGAAAAAGCTATAAATAGTCAAGAATATGTTTCAGGAAGTTATTCACCTACTCCCACCATTATTGAGGCTGCTATAAATCTCTATAACAATCACAATGTTGAAGAGATTACAAGAAATGATGCTGATGCTACAAACCTAAACATTACTACAAATTATATTTCTGAAACTATTGAATATGCTAAAAATAATAGTAAGAAAATCATTTGTTTTGTAACAGGGGTACCCGGTGCAGGAAAAACATTAGTAGGCTTAAAAGTTGCCACAGAACATTTAGATAAAGAAAAAGGAAATACAAGTGTTTTCCTTTCTGGAAATAAGCCACTTGTTGATATTTTACAGGAAGCATTGGCAAGAGATAAAGTAAGCCAAGAGAAAAATAAAGGTAATAAAATTACAAAAAACCAAGCAAGAGATAATATAAAGACTTTTATACAAATCATACATCACTATCGTGATGAATATCTTAGAGATAAAAACGCTCCTTATGACCATGTAGCTATTTTTGATGAAGCTCAAAGAACTTGGAATAAAAAACAAACAGTAGATTTTATGGAGCGTAAAAAAGGAATCGTTGGTTTTAAATATTCTGAACCTGAGTTTTTAATATCTTGTTTAGATAGACATAAAGACTGGGCTGTTATTATCTGTTTAGTAGGTGGTGGACAAGAAATTAATACTGGAGAAGGAGGTATTACAGAATGGTTAGAAGCAATAAAAAATAGTTTTCCTAAATGGGAAACAAGAATATCACCAAACCTTTCTAATAAAGAATATGCAGCAGAAGAATCTATATATCAACTACAACAAAATAATAAAGTACTATTTGATAGAAAACTTCATTTAGCTGTTTCTATGCGTTCATTTAGAGCTGAATATTTATCAAAATTCGTAAAAGAATTATTAGATATTAATTACAATGCAAAAGAGACTTTGAAGGAATTAAAAGATAAATATCCTATTGTACTAACAAGAGATATTGACAAAGCTAAAGAATGGATAAAAAAACAAGCTAGAGGTAGTGAACGATATGGCATTGTTGTCTCTTCACAAGCATATAGATTAAAGCCTTTAGCTATTGATGTTAGAACTGATATAAATTATATTAATTGGTTTTTAGGAGATAAAGATGATGTTCGTTCCTCATTTTTTTTAGAAGATGCAGCTACAGAATTTCATATACAGGGATTGGAACTTGATTGGGTATGTTTAGTTTGGGATGCTAACTTGCGATTTTCTGAAGAAGGATGGGGTACTTTTTCCTTCAAAAAGAATAAATGGGAGAATATTCATAAAGATGAAAATAGAAAGTATTTGATAAATGCTTACAGAGTATTACTAACACGAGCTAGACAAGGAATAATAATTATTGTTCCTGAAGGAGATAAAGATGACAAAACTCGTAATCCTTCTTTCTATACACCAACTTATGATTATTTAAAAAACATAGGAATATATACATTATAATTATTCCAGATTTTACATTAGAATATAAACTACTTTTCGTATTCTACTCGTGAAAATCCTGTAATAGGGGCTTCTAATTTCTGTGTATCACGGTTATTAATCTAAGAAAAACTCATATCAAAATCTATAAAATTTGTGTGAGATCTAAACTATTTGTAAGTTAATTCGTCTATAAAAAACATAATTCAAAATTCGTAATTCAAAATTATTTTGTACCTTTGCACAAAATCATTTAATAATGAAAGAGACAGACATCATCATCATAGGGGCAGGTCCTACAGGGCTCTTTGCGGTTTTTGAGGCAGGATTGCTGCGATTGAAGTGTCACCTTATTGACACCCTACCCCAAGTGGGCGGACAGCTGACAGAGCTATACCCCAAGAAACCTATTTTTGATATCCCTGGTTACCCTAGTGTGGGGGCTCTTGAGTTGGTAGACAACCTAATGGAGCAAATTAAGCAGTATCAGCCTGAATTTACCTTAGGCGAAACTGCTATGACTCTCACTAAAAATGATGATGGTACTTTCATTGTTACCACTGATGCCGGTACGCAAATAAAAGGCAAGGCTGTGGCTATTGCTGGTGGATTAGGTACCTTTGAACCTCGCAAACCTGAGATTGAAAATATAGCTCAATACGAGGGCAAAGGAGTGGTTTATTTTGTAAAGAACCCTGAAAGTTATGCTGGCAAACACGTAGTAATAGCAGGGGGAGGTGATTCTGCTCTCGATTGGAGTATCTATTTAGCTGAGAAAGTAAATACTGCCTCAGTTACCTTAGTGCATAGGCGCAATGAATTTAGAGGTGCTTTAGATTCGGTAGAAAAGGTAAAAGCCCTAAAAGCTGCAGGGAAAATCAATCTCAAAACGCCTTATGAAGTGGTAGGTCTCATAGGAGAAAACCAATTAGAAAAGGTAGTATTGGAGCAAGAGGGGGGCGATAAAGAGGAACTTGTTGCTGGTGCTTTTATACCTCTTTTCGGGCTTACTCCTAAATTAGGACCTATAGCTACTTGGGGGGTTGAGATAGAAAAGAACGCTGTAAAAGTAAATAATGCTTTAGATTATCAAACTTGCATAGAGGGTGTATATGCTATAGGC
Organism: Capnocytophaga sp. oral taxon 332 str. F0381; assembly: GCF_000318275.2. Classification (NCBI taxonomy): domain Bacteria; kingdom Pseudomonadati; phylum Bacteroidota; class Flavobacteriia; order Flavobacteriales; family Flavobacteriaceae; genus Capnocytophaga; species Capnocytophaga sp. oral taxon 332. Next base: position 31,486 of record NZ_KB291344.1, on the reverse strand, counting down.
GATGTAAATACCTACCCAGGTAAATTAAAGCTCATACTCTGTGGTTTTCACGAAGCTACCCTAATGTGTCAAAGTGTCTATAACCGTATCTATCCAAACAAAAAGTATGTACTCAAATACACTACAGTAGTGGGTATTGATGGTTTTGACGGCACTCGCAAAGAAGCTGAAAAAGCAGTAATAAAATCAATTGACTAATTAAAGAGACTACTAATTTAATAACTAAATAAAAATGAAGAGCATAAATGTACTATTAGCAGGTATTTTTTTATTTTGTTGTGCTTTAGGACAGGCGCAAATAGACACTATTAGCAGTAAAACACTTCTACTAAAGGGTAAAATAAAAAAAGTAGAAGATTTTTCATTCTTATTAGAAGAAAACCCTCAAGGAACAAGGAAATTTAACGGGAAAACCTACAATGTATTTCCTTATTCAGAAGAATGGGGTATTGAAAGAGATGTAACCAAGACATCTAAAACTAATATCGCGTACATTTTTGATAATAATGGACGCAATATTGAGGTAATTACTTTTAATGCTGAAGACCAACCTTTTGGTGGAATGCAATTTTACTATGATAAAAATGGTAAAGTTGTTAAATCATTATCTACTTTTATTACAGGGGACGGCGAACTGAAAGTGAATCGTCAGTACTTCTACAATGAGAAGAACCAGCTTGTAAAAATAGATGAGAGTGATGCAGTTACTAATGAGTGGCTTATTACTATTACTTATAAATATGATGATTACGGAAATAATATTGAGAAGAATAAAGTAGCGAGTGTATCGGCTTTAGAAAAGGATATACAACGTTATGAGTCTAAAAACTTAATATTGGAACGTAAAATACGTCCTGAATATACTCGTGAAAAATCGTATAAATACAACAATTTAAACAAAGTAAGTGAAACTGAGGACAAATTAGTAGATAAAAATGTATTCTTAAAAACAGAAAATGAATACGACAAAGAGGGACGACTTTCAAAAGCTAAATTTTTAAACGAATCTAAGCAAGAGACTATTTGTACATATAAATACAACAAAGCTGGAAAACTTATCCAAAGTATCTGTACGGCTAATGATGACCCTAACTTTTATGTTGAAACAAACTATACTTTTACTAAATCGGGCGAAACAGAAGTTATTAAAGGTCGCAAACAAATAGCTTCTACAAAAGTATTTGAAAATAACTTACTTACTGCATACTCAACCCCCGAATTTAGCTACAAATACGAATATGTTTTTGACAAAATGGGCAACTGGGTACAAATATTAATGATAGAAGATGGTAAACCTATAGTGGCTCGCATACGTAAAATTGAATACTTCAAATAATTAAATGAGTGATATACATTTAAAAATAACCGATAGAGAGGGGCTTCTATATGAGATAGAAGCCCCTACTGATATGAATATGAACCTGATGGAGGTAATGCGTGCCTACGAAATAGCCCAAGATGGCGAAATAGGTATCTGTGGGGGTATGGCAATGTGTGCTTCGTGTCAGTGTTATGTACAAAATGAAAATGAGGTAAAACTTCCCGAAATGGGTGAAGAGGAGCAAGCTATGCTTTTTGAAGCCTCTCACGTAAAACCTAATAGCCGATTAGGCTGCCAAATACCTATAACTCCTGAATTGGAAGGGCTTGAAGTAATACTCGCCCCTCTTTCATAAGAGAAATAGACTTCAGAAAAAATATTTCTTAATTTTGCTATTTAGATAAGATAAAAATACTATCTTTGTACCCGTAAAGAAGAATACATTTATGAAATACTTTGTACGGGCGTTTATATTGCTGTCTTTCTTTCAGGCAGTTGCACAAAATCATTACAATCTAAGAGGAATAGTAACCGATGCTGATGGACTGCCATTAGCTGGTGCTACCGTACAAATAGTAGGTACTTTACAAGGAATAATCACCAATGATAAAGGTGAGTTCTTTTTATATACATCGCGACCAAAAGGTACTCTTATCTTCAGTTTTATGGGAATGAAAACTATAAAACACCCTTTTCAGGGAGATACAACCTTCAAAATACAAATGGAAGATGATACTATGGTGTTAGAAGGTGTACAACTCGTTGCCAAGCAGAATATTAATGAAATTGATGCGCGTTCCAAAACTGGAAATGTGGAAACTATAGCAATAAAAGACCTCAAAAATACCCCTGTAGCAAGCTTAGCCTTAGCCTTACAAGGTAAAACCCCTGGTATGCGTATTATCAATCGTGGTGAATTAGGTTCTAAACCCGAAATTCGCATACGAGGCAACTCATCGCTCCGCAAAGGTGATGATGCTAACCAGCCGCTCTTTATCTTAGATGGCAAAATGATTTCTGCTGAAACTTTCTATTATCTCAATCCCGAAGACATCAAAGAAATGAAAGTACTAAAAGATGCTGTAGCTACTGCTCTTTATGGCATCAAAGCTTCTAATGGTGTTATAGAAATCACCTCAAAACGCGGGGGTGAAAAAACTTTTAGCTATCATATGCAAACGGGCTTTACGATGCCTTCGCCTCTAAAAGTACAATTGATGAATAGTACTGAAAAATTAGCCTTGGAACGCCTCCTAAAAAAAGAAGAAACCCCTGGCTATCTGTACAGCGAAGAGTATATAAACCGCAGATATTCAGGTAGTGAGCTTCCTTTACGTTTAGCCGAAGGGCAACGCAAGTTAGATTCATTGCGCCGTATCAATACCGATTGGCACAAAGAGCTGACCAACTTGCAAGTTTTCCAAAAACACGACCTCAGCTTCCAAAATGGAAATGATAATAACAATTACTATTTCTCATTAGGTTATCTGCAGCAAGATGGACAAATAAAAGGCAACGGGCTACAACGCCTCTCTTCTCGCTTTGCTATCGACCAAAATATCACTAAAAATGCCGTAGCTACACTTTCTATGAATGGTGCTTATGCTAAACTCAATACGCCCAATGGTGCTCACTTCTCTACCGAAGAACTCATCTATAACCTCAATCCTTACGAAACTACTAATTCTCAGCGGCTTTACTCCTACCCCGACAGAAGTTATGCAGACCTTTTCAATCAGTTTAGTGGTGAAAAAACTACTAAAAATATAGGAGCTTCTCTCAGCTTCAATTGGAAAATTACCTCTTCTTTAGATATTTCAGCTGTAGCTGGTTTAGACTATTCATTGGCTGATGACCTCCAAATAACTCCTGAAACAGCTTATTCTGAACAACGATCTGGGCGTGCTCAAAATGCCTTGGGGACACTTTACCAATCGCGTAATACACTCACTAATATCACCGCAAACACGCGCATAAACTATCAAAAAACAATAGGAAAACACGATTTTACCTTAGGCGCAAATGCCGATAACTACACTACTATTACCGACAATCTTTCAGTAGTTGGACACGGGTTATATGGTAAAATACGCTCGGTAGCTGCTATTGACAATTCGCTTACTGGGGCAGGAAAACCCACTATAGGAGGACGTAAACAAACCGACCGCAATCTCGGTTTCGGGGCGCTCACTGCCTATACCTATAATAATATTTACAACCTTTTCGGTACTTATAAATTAGATGCCTCTTCAATCTTGCCTAAAGAAAAACGTTGGAATAGTGCTTGGGCTATAGGTGCAAGTATCAACTTTAAACAATATCCTTTCTTGCAAGACTCTCAGTGGATAAATGACCTCGATTTGCGTGCTTCTTATGGGCATACTGCCAATGCACAAGCCATTTCGCCTTCACTCATTACTGCTACTTTTAAATATTTAGCTGAAAACTATGCCGACACGCGTATTATGACCATCAATTCGCTGCCCAACAAAGATTTAAAAGCTGAACAAAACCAAATTACCGACCTTGGACTCTCTGCTACTATTCTTAAAACCAACCTGCAATTCTCTATCTACAAACGCATTACCAAAGATGCCTTGTTAAGCATTCCTATTCCCTCATCTGCAGGCTTTGACCTACAAATGCAAAATGTAGGGATATTAGAAAATAAAGGTTTTGAAGTAAGTATACGACAACCCATTTACTCTAATGAAGACTACTACATCAGCTGGGGTGGCAATATATCTTACAACCAAAATAAAGTTACTAACCTATACGGAAAAGACCGCATCTATACTTCTGCTGAACAAAAAATACCCGAATATCAGTTAGGCAAATCTACTGATGCACTCTACGGACTTAATTCTACGGGTATCAACCCTATTACAGGTTTGCCCGAATTTATCACTGCCGATGGGCGACAAGTAGATGCTAATACTGCGCTTTCTGCAGATGATTATATTTATTTAGGAATGGCATCACCTCCCTTTAGTGGAAGTTGTAACCTTTATTTTAGTTATAAAAAATGGGAACTTACTGCTGATTTTTATTACACTATTGGCGGTAAACGAAGCTATTCAAGCAAATACATACGTAATACCGACACCGCACGCTATAATGCTGCTAAAGCACAACTTACTGATATGTGGTGGCAAGTGGGCGATGAAAATAAGCGCTACCCTACCCCATTCCATTCTGCCTCTGCTATTGAAAATTTAAGTCAGCCTAACAACAAAAACTTAATGAGTACTAACTTCCTACGCTTTTCAAACCTCTCTTTGCGTTATCAGCTCAGCAAAGAAATGTTACAGAGTATAGGTAACCTACGTTATGCTACTATTGGTCTCACTACAGCCAATATCGCTGTATGGTCGGGCTATAAGGATAGCGACCCCGAAACAAGTAACATCGTCAATCCTTTGCCTCCTACTATTACTCTTAATTTAAATATTACCTTTTAAAAAAGCACCGATGAAAGCATATCAACTATTTATATTACTAATCATAGGGGGTATATCCTCTTATTGTTCGCTCGATTTGCCTCCTGAAGACGAAGTGAGCGACCCCAATGCCATTACCTCGGTTACTTCGGCGCAGCGACTATTGGCTTCTGCCTATAGCAGTTATAAGCCCTACAGCAATGCCCTTACTTGGGTATTGCGTTCTGATGACCTAATCCCTACTCAGTACCTCGCTCGCGAAGTAAACCTACAAAATACCTATAATTGGAACGACCGCGAGCTCATCAATCACAGCGAAGATATTTGGAAATCGCTGTACAACACTATTGCTCAATGCAATGCCCTCTTAGAGCGTTTGCCCAATGTAACCCCACAGAACAGCAGCCAACGCCGCGAATTGCAACTCGTTCAGCAGCGTGCTACATACCTAAAAGCACTTTGTTATTTTGATTTGTTGCGTATCTTCTCGCCTGCATTTGGTCAGACCAACGTACAACCTTATGGTATTTTGTTTAAAAATTCCTTCACTTTTAAGCCCATTCAAGCACGACTAACTTTGAATGAATCGGTTACTGCTATAGAACAATTATTGAGTATTACAGCTATAAATGATGAAAACACCTACTATATCACCCCTGATGTAGCACAACTTACCCGTGCCGAGTTAGCCCTATGGGCAGGCAATCACACCAAAGCGATTACCTTAGCACAACCGCTGCTGCATAAGTACCAAGCAACTCTTTTCAGCAGTACCCCCATAAGCAATATATGGTCTGCCAACGCATCTTCGTTACGGCTTTTTGCCTTAGATACTAAAAATGTAACCACCTCCCCCTATTTATCGTTGGAATACAACACCAGTTTAGGTGATTATGCTATAGCCAACCACACAATTAGTTATACCCATGCCGATGTGCGTAAAAATGTATATACCCTCCCCAATCCGCACACCCCCAATAGTTTCTTATTAGGCAAATACCGCAAGCAAGCACTACAGCGCGAGCAAATGCAGTACTACACTGTTGCCCGAAGTGCCCAAATCGTCTTTTTATTGGCAGAAGCCTATATAAAAGAAGGTAATAAAGACGATGCGCTCATACTTCTCAACCAATTAATGACAGTGCGTAATGCCACAACACTATCAACTACAGCCACCGATACCGAAACATTACTCAACCTTCTACTCAGCGAAAAACAAAAAGAGTTTATAGGTGAACCTCTTCGTTTTTTCGACCTCAAACGCAACCGCCGCAGCCTTACAAAACGCACCTTTAGCGGTAGCAGTATCAATATAAGTGCCGATGATTATCGGTGGACACTCCCTATCCCCGCTTCCGAAAAACACTATAACACCGCTATTTTGCAAAACAACGGCTGGAATATAGGCGAAGCAGGCAATTAATTTGTAACATTAAATATTCTTTATATGAAATTCATTAGTAATTTATGCGCAGTAGCACTCACTACACTCAGTATTATTGGCTGTTCTAAAGATGACAACAGCAACGAATATTCAGGTAAAAACCAAGTGTATATCACGGCACAAGGCGATAAAACCCTGACAATTGGAGAAAGCAACCAAAAAATTGATGCCAAAGTAACCCTTACCAACCCTGTAACCCAAAATACCAACCTTACCTTAAAAGCGGTAGATGCCAACGGGCAACCTTCCTCGCTCATAACTTTTTCTCAAAACCCCATTACCATAGCCAAAGATAGTAAAGAAGTTGCTTTTGAAGTGAAACTCAGCCCCAACGCTGCTCTCACAAAAGAACAACGATTAAAGATTACTTTTGAAAGTGCTGCAGAACTCGTAGCCAAAGAGGATTTAAATATAGTTGTAAAACCTACCCCTGCTATTGAGGCACTTACCGATGCGCAACGCACACTTTTAGATGGTTACAAAGCCAAAGGCATCGATTTGTACCCCTTTATAGGAAGTATAAAGGTTAAAACTACCGTTTTCAGCTCTGAAGGAGGCTCTACACAAGATTTTGCTACCGAATTTACTCGTGAATTTAATGGAAAAAGCATAATAGGGCTCAGCAGTAGCGCTACCACCTCTTCTGCTGTACTAAAAATGACCGATAACCCTATGGGGCTTACCGAATTTTTGTATTTCTTACTGAAAAAAAACACTATTGAAGATACTGAATATTTTCTTCAATACCCTAATTATCAAAAAGTAAAAGAACTTATCAATTGGGATAAAAATAGTCAAGAAACCTTCAATGTCAGCTTAGATAATATTGAGATCAAAAACCCTGTCAATGGTATCAGCGAAATCAACTTCATAGGCAACGTTACCAAAACAAATGAATCTGTCATAAAAGCCGTTCCTTTCAAAATGGAATATACTGCTTGGGACAGACTAAAAAATTTAGCTGCCAGCGGCAATAGCGAAGCACAAAGTATCCTCGATAGCGATGGCACTTCCAACCCTCAGCATTACGTAAATAATGATAAAATCCTTACAGACGAATACGAAGTAGGCAATTGGAAAGCCTCAAAAGGGTCTATCAACTTCCAAAATAAAACAATGTCCTTCGAGTTCTTAGTATATCATACCCTTAGTAACGGCTATGTACAAGTAAAAGTAGAATACACAGCTCAATAATAGGCAAACCTTAGCATATTAAGCGAAAGATAAACCCTATTTTATTGGTACTTCGGCAAAGATTTCATATCTTTGCCGAAGTTATTTTATTTAATAGTAATGCGACAATTTTATCTATACCTCTTGTTCTTTATCATCATAAACCACCTATACCCACAATCCACAACCCTCGCTCTTCCCGAAAACACCATCAAAAAAACACTCCATACAGGCTTTACCTATGTGGTAATGCCTAATAATACCCCGAAAAATAAAGTAGAAATACGCCTCTGCCTACGTGTAGGCTCAGCTCAAGAAAATAAAAATAATGAAGGGGTAGCTCATTTTATAGAGCACCTCGCCTTCAATGGCTCTAAGAACTACCCCAATAACCAAGCCATTGCCTTTTGGGAAAGCTTGGGAGCTAAATTTGGCGAAACTATCAACGCCTATACTACCGATGACCGCACCGTCTATAGCATCAGTCTTTCTAACATCAACGAACAACAACTGCAAAAAACTATTGATATCCTCGCCGATTGGCTCTATAATATGTCTATTACCCCCGAAAATATAGAAAAAGAACGCCGTATCATCACTGAAGAAATCGCCAGCTACCAACCTCGTAAAGACCTGAACCCCATAAAAGTAGGTTACGACCCACACTTATCACGCCTGCCCATAGGAACCAAAGAACAAGTCCAAAAAATTACTCAAAAAGACCTATTAGATTTTTATCAGCAATATTACACTCCACAATACGCAACCGTCATAGTTGTAGGCGATGTAGCTACCTCTAGCACTGTAAAATCCATTGAAAATACATTTAAAACTCTTTTAAACAAAAATGAACTGCCTGCAATATCTACACTAAATAGCGTTCTTTTTGCAGAAAAACCATATTTTTTAGACACCGAAAAAGGAAAAAAAGGAAAAGATACCCTCACCCTACTCTATCCAAAGAAGTACAACAGCACCCATTGGAGAGGAATAGTAGAAGATTATATACAAAAAGTAGTTATCAACCTTCTCAAAAACCGAATGAAAGCTGCCAATAAAGAAGTAACTATCAGCAACTATTGGTATTTACAACAATTATGTTTCATCGAAATAGAAATTACTGCCGAAGACATCAAAAAAGAACTCAAAAACACCTTTTCTATCATAGAAGGTATAAAAAACAACATCACACAAGAAGAAATAGATAATGTTTTAGCCAAAGTAATACAAGAAATAGACCAAATTCCCACCCAACGCATCTCCAGCGAGTGGGCAATGAACTTCATTGATGCTTTCATCTTCAACGAAGAATTTATAGCTACCCAGCAAGACAAAGAAAAACTAATAAACATATTACAAAATCTCAATCTCAATCAATGGCAAGAATCCTGCAATACCTTCTGTAAAATGTTAAACTATTATCCTTTAGCAACCACAACTCCTATAGCCATTTATACCACCAATGAAGGCAACATAACCTACAGCGAAATACAAAATCTCATAGCCGAAGGCAAAAAAACACCCATAACCATAACTCCTTCCTTTGCTGAAAACACCTCTACTGCCCCTATAGCCTCCCCCGCAATACTCACCAACGATATAGCTTACTCCTCTTCAATGATTACCGAAGAAACCTACTTCAGTACACTAAAAATACATCGTATCAAGCTCAGCAATGGAGCTACTATCTACTTCAAACCCACACAAAATGACAATACGCTCAATATTAGCCTCCTTTTCAAAGGTGGCTATGCACTATTACCAAAAAAAGAATTTAAACTATATGAAGACCTGCTGTCGTATGTACATATGGGAGGTATACAAAGCTTCACAGGAGACCTCTATGAAGAATTTTTATATCAAAACAACCTATCATTCATCATCGGAACCGAAGCCTACCACCATTTAGCAATGGCAACGGCTCCCGTTAGCGAAAGCAAATTATTATGCAACCTCATACAGCAAAAACTACAACACCCAGCCCTCGATTTTGAAAATTTCGAGCTGTTAAAACAAGAAGAACTACAATCTTCACTTCAAAAGCGCCCCCCCCTCCCCTCCGACCCTATTAGGCTATTAGATTTCAAAATTGAAGCCCTAAAACAAGGTTTTCATACATTTACCAGTACCCCTAAAACCACCAACGATATTCTAAATACCGATTTAGAAACCCTACACCACTACTATCAAAAGCACTTTTTATCCGCTAACGGATTGCTATGTGTTGTAACAGGTAATTTCAATGTAGAAGAAGTAAAAAACAACTTAGTAGGAATGTTAAGCACCCTATCCAGCACCCTTACCACTACTATTGTAAAAGAAAAGAAAAAAATAATACCTTCATTTAAAACACTAAAAGCACCTCAAAACAACAATCGTACAGCTTTCACAATTCTCTATACCGATACCTATGAAAAAGGACTAAAAGGAACTCTATCAGCCAAATTATTCTGTGAAATAGTGCGTAAGGCTGTCATTAGCGAAATACGCGAAAAAAACGGCTGGATATACTCCCCTTATGTAGGAATAGACCTACTACCTTACCCAAGTCCAAAATATTATCTCACTATCAGCGGCGAAACTGACAAAAACAACCTAAAGAAAATAGAAAAAGAAGTAAAGAAGATTATCAATACCATAAAAAAAAGGGAAGGCAATGATAGTACCTTCCTTAATGATATTAAAAAGACTTTTATTATTAATAAAAATGAAGCTCTTTCTGATGAAAACGCATTTCAATGGCGTAATTATCTCATTGATTGTTTTAAGAATGATATTTCTTTAGAAGAGCTATCCCTATATGAAGAAATCTTAGAAAGTATTAGATAATCCACAAAAATCTTTCACAATCCTTGCCGATATACGCCCTGCTTCCTCTACAAACTCGTTATAGGATATAGCATTACCCTCACCAGCCTTATCCGAGATGGCACGCAGCATTACAAAAGGAACTGACAATAGATAACAAGTCTGTGCAATAGCAGCAGCTTCCATTTCTACAGCCTTAGCGTCAGGAAAAGTATTAGCTATTTGCTGAAGCCTATTAGGGTCTGATATAAATGAGTCCCCACTCACTACCTGCCCGTAATGCATCGTATACCGATGCTTTTCTGCAACCTCTTTTATCACCCCCGAGTATAACTCATCTGCTTTAAAAGCCGGTGGCATCTGTGCTTGCTGACCTATTTTATAGCCAAAAGCCGTAACATCTACATCGTGATAGCACACTTCTGTAGCCAAGATAATATCGTGCACTAAAGTATCTGCAAGCCCCCCTGCAGTACCTGTATTTACAATAAGTTTAGGATGATAACGTTCTATAAGTAACGTAGTTCCTACAGCTGCACTCACTTTTCCTATGCCCGAAAGTAGCACCACTACAGCTTTCCCCTCAAGAATACCCTCATAGAACGTAAATTTCCCTATTTTCGTTTCTTTACAATTACTAATAGCTTCTTTTAAAAGAGCTATTTCAAGTTCCATTGCACCTATAATTCCTATCATAATTTTCTACATTAAAAAAAGTAGTTGTTTATAAATTAAAAACAACTACTTTCATATTATCAATAAAAACTCCTCTTATTTATGTTCAACCAATAAAGGCTTCATATTCTCAGTCATAAAAGACTGCACTTTATTATCCTTATCACTATATATTAATAATGCTTTTATTTCAGGATGTTTAGATAAAAATGCTTTACTTTTTTCAAGCCCTATAAGCATAAACATTGTAGCATACGAATCAGATTGTCGTGATGATTTTGTTACTACAGTAGCACTTAGCATTTCACTCTCCAATGGTTTTCCTGTAAAAGGATTGATAATATGCACAAAACGCTTCCCTGTACCATCAATCCACACACGGCGAAAACTTTCATCAGTAGATACTGCCTCATTATCTAATTTCAAAGTAATTTCACTATAATTATCATCTAATTGATAAGGATCAACTACATCTATCACCCAAGTTTTCCCATCAATAATATCCTTACCGCTTGCTTTTATCTCTCCAGCCACTTTCACCACATAATTATCTATCCCTTTCTTTTTCAAAAAGTCTCCAATAACATCTACGGTATAACCTCTCACTACTGAAGTCAAATCTATTTGAATAGCTTGAGATTCCTTCTTTACATAACCATCAGCATCTATTTTTACCTTATCAAAACCCACATAACGTTTTAAGCTGTCAAGCAACTTATCTGTAGGAAGGTCAGAGATAGGCTGTACCGATTCTCCTCCAAATCCCCATACTTTTACAAATATACCCACGGTAGGGTCATACATTCCTCCACTTTCTTTCCATACTTCACTAGCAGCAGTATACACTTTTTTAAAGTGTTCATCTGCCTTAGTAGGTACATATCCTTTATTAATTTTTGAAAGTATAGACTCTTCATTATAAACTGAGAGTGAGTTATCAATAACCCTTACAATTGAATCAACCGATGATTTCAAGCTAGTTGTATCAGTAGAAATATATTTAACCCTATATTCTACAGTCCCTGCTATACCTTCAAACTCTTGATATTTAGGAGTTTTCTTTTCCGAATCACACGAAAATAATAAAAGCCCCCCTAAGAACAATGTTAAAAATTTTACTTTCATATTTGCCTTCCGATATAAAAAATAATTTAATTTTCTATTTAATATACAATCAATTTCTCAAAAGATTTTGTTTTAAAAATAAGTTCTTCATTCTTATCATTACTATACACCAATAATACCGCCATATCAGGATGTTTTTCTAAGAACATTTTACTTTTTTCCAATCCCATCACCATAAACATTGTTGCATAACCATCTGCATACATTGTCGTTGGGGCTACCACAGTAGCACTCAGCACATCACTCGGTGTTGATTTTCCCGTAATCGGATTTATAGAATGTACATATTTCCTGCCATTACTATCCACCCACACTTTGCGATAATTGCCCGAAGTTGCCAGCCCTTTATCACTAAATTGAATTGTAGCTATCAATTCCTTATCATCTAAAGGTTTAATAGGATTTTCAACCCCTATAGTCCAAGGTTTATTATCCACTACATTCTTACCTCTCAAAAACATCTCCCCAGCTATCTCCACTATATAATTCTTTATCCCTTTGGTATTCAAGTACGCAGCTACTACATCCGAAGTATATCCTTGCGCTATAGCATTAAAATCAAACAATATATGGGAATCCTTTTTCCTTATATGATTATCATCTGTAAGCTGCACTTTATCAAACCCCACATACTGCTTCAGCTTCTCCAACGTTTCATCTGTAGGCAAGTCAGATTCTTCTATTTTTTTCTTACCAAATCCCCAAGCATTAACCAATACCCCTACGGTAGGATCAAAAAGCCCTCCACTTTCTCGCCATATCTGTTGTGATGCCTCAAAAACCGTCCTAAAATGATTATCAACTACCACAGTACTATCACCCTCGTTTATCTTTGTTATTGCCGACGCAGGAAGATAAGTTGATAGTGATAAATCTATTACTCTCAGTATAGAATCAATAGCAGGCTTCAAATCCTCTTTAGTGTCAGAAATATACTTAATATGATAAGTAGAGCCTTGCGCCTCTCCTTCTATCAAATAAATAGCCTCTCTGTTTTTAGGCTGGCAAGATATTAAAATTATAGTAACTAATGTTAATATTTTTTTCATATTTCACTTATCTCGGCGCAAAAGTACTCTTTATTTTTATAACTTACAAGAAAATAACAAATTATTTTTACATTTACATTAACAAACCATTAATTTCCTTTTAACCTCTTCTCCTTAGTTACTGATTTTTAGCTTTTTACAAATAGGAAGTATTTCCTCTTCCACCACTCTATAACGTTCTATCTCTGTTTTTGTGAGCCTCCTGCCATATGGCACTTCTTCAACCACAAAACCTACAGCACGTAATTTGTCAAAATAATCCAAACCATATACCCGCACGTGATCATACTGTCCAAATATACGTGTCCGTTCCTTGGGGTCTGTAATAGTCTCATCTTCAAAGGTAACTGCTCTATTATAATCCTGTGGCACCTGAAAAATCCCCCAACCACCTTGCTTCATTACCCTGTGTAATTCTTGCATAGCCTTCCTATCATTTGAAATATGTTCCAACACGTGATTGCAGAATATCACATCAAAGCTCTCATCTGCAAAAGGTAAGTTACATAAATCTGCTTTCACATCTGCCAAAGGCGAATTGAGATCGGTTGTAATATAATCAAGATTAGCCTGCTTCCTAAATCTTTTATAAAAAGCCTGTTCAGGTGCTACGTGCAACACCTTCAATGGTTTATCAAAAAAAGTAGTTTCTCTTTTCAAATACAACCACAATAGCCTATGCCTTTCCAACGATAAGGTAGAAGGTGATAACACATTAGCCCGCTTTTTAGTATAACCATATGGCAAAAAACGCCTAAACCTCTTCCCATCAATAGGATCTTCATACGTCTCTCCTCGCAAATAGAATGTCAAAAACGGACGTACTATATAGCTCAATTTTATAAGCCAAGTACGAGGAACTATATTTAATATCAAGCGAAACAAATCAATCTCTTTTTTTGCAGACAATTAATAATTGATAATCAGCCCTACACCCATTGTCCCTGACGAATAAACAGGATAAAGAGCTGCAGTAGCCAAGTTTTTTTCTTCTTGCCGTTTTCCAGCAAACCATTTTGAAGTATAGGGTAAAAGCCAATAAGCTACTCTCACGCTCAAAATACCAACCCCAGCACCCACCAATACATCACCTATCCAATGACGATTATTGTAAATCCGCATAGCCCCTACTGTAGTTGCTATAGTATAACCTCCAATTCCTATCCATATATTATCGTCTTTATACTCCTGCCAAAGCATCTCCATACCCGTAAATACATTGGCGGTATGCCCCGAAGGAAACGAATTATAAGCACTATTATCAGGTCTACGTATCTTAGCCGTATATTTTATTCCATTCACCACTGCACCCATAATAGCATACGCTGTAGCTCCCACTATAAGTCGTTCCTTGATGGTATGTTTTGGCTTTACACCTAAATTACTGAATGCAAACACACTTGCCAAAGGTACATATTGTATATAATCATCAAAACGCAACTTTCCCCCCCCCGAATAATGATAAGCTTGTCGCTGCACATAACGATTAATGAAAGTAGCGTTAGAAATTACCCCTACTGTAATAAGTGAAGCAGGTAATAAACATTCTTGTACCTTTCGTTTTTGCGATAATAAAGAAGATACCTGTAGGCTATCATTTTGTGCTCTTAATTCACAAAAAAATAAACAGCTTAAAATTATAAATACAGCTTTCAACAAAATAATAGTATATATTTTAAAGAATAAATAGTAGCAAAGTACCTATAACAATACGATAAATACCCCAAACTTTAAATCCAAATTTAGTAAGTATATGTATAAAAAACTTTACCGCTATCATCGCTACCACAAAAGCTACTATGTTGCCTAAAATAAAAAGCCAAAAACTTTCTGATGAAGCCATTACCAATTCATATCCCTTTTGTTGAAGTTCTCCTTCAGCACCCCACTTTTTCAAAAAAAGCGAATACACCGTCACTGCCAACATCGTAGGTACCGCCAAGAAAAAAGAAAATTCAGCAGCAGCCTTACGCGTTAGTCCTTGTGTCATCCCCCCAATAATAGAAGCTGCCGAACGTGAGGTGCCTGGCATCATCGCCAAACACTGCCAAAAACCAATAATAACTGCTTTTTTCAGTCCTATTTCCTTTTCATTATCTATTCTCTGATGCTTAAACCATCTATCTACAAATATCAAAATAACCCCACCCAATATCAGTGTAATAGCAATAGCCTTTTGGTTACCAAGTACAGCCTCTATCTTATCATCAAAAAGCATTCCCAAAATAAGTGCAGGTACTACAGCACAAGCCAATTTGATATAAAAATTAAAATTAGAAAAATCAAAAAACTTACGCCAGTAAAGTACCACTATAGATAAGATCGCACCAAATTGTATTGATACCTGAAAACATTTCAAATACTCATCTTCAGGCACTCCCAATAGTGATGCCGTAAACCCCATATGCGCAGTAGAAGATATAGGTAAGTACTCTGTAAGCCCCTCAATAATCGCTATGATAATAGCTTGTAATGTATTCATTGTTATTTACTTTTTTCGTTAGTAGTGTTTTTAGGCTTTGTCTCTATCAGTATAGCATATATTTCCACTGCAAATCCTAAAAGTACCAAAGTAGGTGCTAAGTGAATACGCCTAAAACTAAATACCGAAAAATCAAAAACAGCCGGATTATCACTTCCTCCACCGCTCATCAGTATAAAACCAAGTGCAATGATAGCAAAACCCAGCAACATAAAAAAATAATTCTTTTCTTTAAACAAAAGGGTTGAATGGTGTTTCATCAAATACAATTTTACTATTTAATAATATAATTCGTTCGTGTTCAAGTTCAAAAAACGCTGAGTGGCAAAAAAAGTACTCCCCCAGCTAATGAGTATCCCCATTACAAAAACACCTATAAAAACTACTGTAAGCACTGTAGCATCAAGCAGTACAGCAAAATCAGGATATGATTTTATGATAGAGAAAAGTGCCAAACTAAAAAAAGTTATTGCTACAAAAGCACTAAATATCCCCAACTTCACATTCGTATAAATAAACGGACGGCGTATAAAACTACGCGTAGCCCCCACAAGTTGCATCGTCTTAATAATAAAACGCTTAGAGTAAATCGATAGCCTTATAGATGCATTAATTAGTAATACCGAAACAAACGTAAATAACACACTAAATACCAAAGTTATAAACCCTATCCTATTTACATTTTCGTGAATAAGAGCTACTAACGACTGGTCGTACACCACTTCCGATACAAAAGTGTGTTGTTCCAAATCTCGTTTTATTTCCTGCATCTTATCAGGATCAGCATATTCAGCCTTCAAGCTCAAGTCTATCGCATTCTGAAGCGGATTAGTGCCTATAAAAGTTACAAAATCTTCCCCTATATCTTTACTAAAAGTTTCAGCTGCTTCTTCTTTTGATATAAATTTAATAGATTTCACAAAAGGTGCTACCGATAGCGTTTTCTGTAATTGCGTAATATCCACATCTTTCGCTTTATCTTTTATCAGAATCGTAACCGTTACTTGCTCTTTAAAATGGTTGGCTAACTTTTTAGTACTAAGTACTAAAAACATAAAAAACGCCAACAAAAAGAGTACCAAAGTAATACTCACTATCACCGAAAAATACGAAGTAAGTAACCTGCGTTTATTAAATGATTCTATTGAACCCGACATCCTTTTTCCTATAAAAAATATTAGCAATAATGGCGCAAAAATACAACTATTTTTTTAATTACAAAAAAGGTGTCCACAAAAAACTTATTTTTCACGAACACCTCTCTTGTCATTCTCTATCATTCACATTAGGCTTTAGCCGCTTTACGTCTCTTTTTCTCTGCCTCAAGTAGCATCAATTCCCTACCCGTTTGCCCTGCTACCGAAGTATTTTCTTCAGCACGTCTAATCAGGTATGGCATCACTTCACGAACAGGACCAAAAGGCAAGTATTTAGCTACGTTATAATGCTCTTTTGAAGCATTAAAGCTAATATGATCACTCATACCATACAATTGTGCCAACCATACTCGCTTATCGTTAGGTTTCAAACCTTTTTCTTTCATCAAATTCATTAGCAAAGCCGCACTCTTTTCATTGTGAGTACCCGCAAATAGCGAAATACGATCTATATGATCCAATATAAAGCGAAGCATTGCATCATAGTTATCATCTGTAGCCTGTTTGTTTGCACAAATAGGAGTTGGGTAGCCCATTTCAGCTGCACGTTCATTTTCTTTCTCCATATAAGCACCACGCACTATTTTCATACCTATATAGAAGTCATCTTTCACCGCACGTTCGTAAAGCGCTTTCAAGTAAGGCAACCTATCGTGGCGATACATTTGAAGAGTACCATATACAATAGGCTCTTTTTTGTTGTATTTGCGCATCATTTCTTCTACAAGGTCATCAGCAGCTGTTTGCATCCAGCTTTCCTCAGCATCCACCAAAATAGGAATATTGTATTCATAAGCTTTCTTGCAAGCAGCATCAAAACGTTCCCTGATGCGTTCCCATTCTTTCTTCTCTGCTTCAGTCAATTCTTTCCCCTCTGTAACTTTTTGGAAAACTGCAAATCTACCAAATCCTGTAGGTTTGAAAACCACAATTGGGATACCATCATTGCGGTGTTTATTCCCAAAATCAATAGTTTCCATTGTCTTTTTAAATGTAGCTTCCAATGACGCTTCATCGTCCTTACCCTCTACAGAGTAGTCCAAAACAGAACCTACTCCTTTTTCGTGCATTTTCTTAATTACAGGCAAGCAATCTTGTTCCGAAATACCTCCGCAAAATTGGTTAAATACCGTGCTGCGAATCATCCCTTCTACAGGAAGATGTAATTTCAACGAAAAATTCGTCAAAGCTGTCCCCACATTGATAAGTGTATTATTGCCTATCATTTTAAATAGCCAATAAGCCCAGTTTAGTTCCGAATCGCTTTTAAGCTCAAAAGCTGTCTTAGTGTCATTAAATTGTGTACCCATTTTAGTTCTCAGTTATTTGTTATTAGTTTTTAGTTTTACACCTCTTTTGTGCCGCAAAGATAAACTATTTCTTTTAATTACGAAAATTTTTTAATATATTTTTTAATATATTTTTTTCATTTCTTCTATTTTCATTCTCACAATAAATTGAAGTTTATCATATAGGCTTTTAAATATTATGCAATATCCTTCTAATAATTGTTAATAATATTTATAGTAGTATCAAAAAAAGCTACCCAAAAAAGAGTAATTACATTTTTTTGGTAGCTTTTTCTATATAGTAGCTACTCATTAGGCGTGAATAGCTCGGTTTTCTGTAGCTGCAAGGGCAGCCTCTTTTATAGCTTCTGTAAAAGTAGGGTGTGCGTGACATATACGCGCTATATCTTCAGCACTTGCTTTAAACTCCATAGCAGTAACAGCTTCTGCTATCATATCCGCTGCACGAGCTCCTATTATATGAACGCCTAGCACCTCATCAGTTGTTTTATCTGCCAATATTTTTACAAAACCATCAGTATCCATACTTGCACGAGCACGCCCCAACGCACGAAAAGCAAACTGTCCTACCTTATAAGCCGTATTCTCTGCTTTCAATTGTTCTTCTGTTTTGCCCACCGATGCTACTTCTGGCCAAGTATATACTACCCCTGGGATAAGATTGTAATCCACGTGAGGCTTTTGCCCTGCCAATTGTTCCACTACCACCACACCTTCTTCTTCTGCTTTATGAGCAAGCATCGCACCTCGCACTACATCGCCTATAGCATAGATATGAGGTACATTTGTTTGTAAGTGGTCATTCACCGCTACCCTACCTCGCTCATCTTTTTGTACTCCTGCAGCTTCAAGGTTCAGCCCCTCCGTATAAGGGCGCCTACCTACAGCCACCAGGCAATAGTCTCCTTCAAGTACAAGCTCCTCACCCTTAGGTGTATTCGCTTTCACAACCACCATATTACCATCACGAGTTACTTCTTTCACCTGATGGCTTGTATAGAATGTAAAACCTTGTTTTTTCAGTACCTTGGTAAGCTCTCGTCCTAAGCCTTTGTCCATTGTTGGAATTATACTATCAGCGTATTCCACCACCGAAACTTTAGCCCCCAAACGATTGTACACTTGTCCCAATTCCAATCCTATAACACCACCTCCTATTACTATCAAATGTTTAGGTACTTCTTTTAGCTTCAAAGCCTCTGTTGATGTAATTATTCGTTCCTTATCAATTTTTATAAAAGGCAAAGAAGCTGGTTTTGAGCCTGTAGCTATAATAGTATGCTTCGCTTCAATTACTTCTGCTTCCCCTTCCTTAGGAGTGATTTTTATTTGAGTAGGCGATACAAAACTCCCTACACCCGTAAAAACATCTACTTTGTTTTTCTCCATCAAAAACTTCACACCGCCACAAGTCTGTTCCACTACAGCAGCCTTCCTCGCAATCATTTTTTCAATATCCAACTTCACTTCACCTGTAACTTCAATTCCGTGATCTGTAAGATGTTTCATCACATCTTCATAGTGATGAGATGAGTCCAACAAAGCTTTAGAAGGAATACACCCCACATTCAAGCAAGTCCCTCCCAAAGTATCATACTTCTCTATAAGGGCGGTCTTAAAGCCCAATTGTCCCGAACGAATTGCCGCTACATAACCTCCAGGACCTGAACCAATAATAACTACATCATACATTTTCATATCGTATTGATTATTAATTATGTTTTTCTTTAAGTTAATTTATACATTCCGTTTTATTGCGCAAATGTATAACTTATTATTGAATTTTGCAAATATTTAATTCTTTTTTTTTCGTTTTTTATTTTTTATTCCTTAAAAAAAAGAGATTTGAGAAAGTTACCTCTCTCAAATCTCTCATTATTAACATTTAAAAAATCTTAATTATTTATCATTTATGCTACTTCTGCTACGGGCTCTGCCTCGTCTTTCACGGTATCATAAATAATAGGGGCTGCCACAAATATAGATGAATAAGTACCTACAAATACACCTATAATCATTGCAAACATAAAGCCTCTAAGTGTTTCTCCACCAAAAATAAAGATGGTAACCAATACCGCCAAAGTAGTAAATGAAGTATTCAATGTACGACTAAGGGTTGTATTAAGAGCGTGGTTAATCTTCTCACGTGACCAATGTGGCTCACGCATCACCTCTCTTATACGGTCGTAAATAATCACCGTATCGTTCAGTGAGTAACCCACTACCGTCAATATCGCTGCTATAAACGCTTGGTCAATCTCCATATTGAAAGGCATAATACTATAAGTAAGTGAGTAAATACCAAGTACCATTAGCACGTCGTGTGCCGATGACACTATCGCACCCATCGAGAATTGCCATTTGTGGAAACGGAATAATATATACAAGCCTATTACAATTAGCGAACCTATTACCGACCAAAATGCACTGCTCTTAATATCCTCAGCTATCGTAGGTCCCACTTTCATAGATTGCATAATACCCACTTTATCAGTAGAACTCGCTTGTGCAAAACTTTCGTAAGTTGTTCCTTCAGGAAGGTATGATTGCAATCCTTTATACAACAATTCTTGTATTTCGTTATCCACTTCAGTACTTTCTTCTTGCACTTTATATTTTGTAGATATCTTCACTTGGTTAGGCGAACCAAAAGTTTTTACCTCTACAGTTCCCAAAGTAGTTTGTAATGATTGTGCAATCTGTGTAGGCTCTACTTCGTGTTGAAAACGTACCTGATAGGTTCTACCTCCCACAAAATCAATACCTTGGTCAAGCCCTCTTGTAAAGAGTGAAATTATACCTATTATCGAAAGACCTATTGAAATAGCATATCCCACTTTACGTTTGCCTATAAAGTTCAAATTTACATTCCTAAACCAATTTTTGGTGATTGAAGTAGTAAAATAAAGTGGGTGACGTTTCTCTACACTATAATCAATAAGCAAACGCGTGATAAATATAGCTGTAAATAGAGTTGTCAAAATACCTATGATAAGTGTTGTAGCAAAACCTTGAATAGGACCACTACCAAAGAACAACAAAATCAACGCTGTAAGTCCTGTAGTAATATTAGAGTCTAAGATTGATGATAACGCATTTTTAAAACCATCTATTACCGCCAAATCAATACTCTTACCTTTAGCAAGTTCCTCTTTCGACCGCTCAAAGATAAGCACGTTCGCATCCACTGCCATACCTATAGTAAGCACGATACCCGCAATACCTGGCAAGGTAAGTACAGCACCTATACTTGCCAACACTCCAAATATAAGAAGTATATTTACAAGTAATGCCACATCTGCATAAATACCTGCTCGTCCATAGTAGAAAATCATCCAAGCAAAAATAAATACTGTTGCTATCAAGAATGAGTTCATACCACTATCTATCGCTTCTTGTCCCAATGAAGGTCCCACTACTTCCGATTGTACTATGTTAGCTCCTGCAGGCAGTTTACCAGCTCGCAACACATTTGCAAGGTCTATCGCTTCATTCAAAGTAAAGTTACCTGTAATTTCTGAACGACCTCCCGAAATTGCTCCTGTAGTAACCCCTGGCGCCGAATATACAGTATTGTCAAGTACAATAGCTATATTACCTCGTTCTGTAAATGCCTTACCTGTAAGTGCTTCCCAAATACGAGCTCCTTTTCCGTCCATTTGCATAGAAACTGCAGGCTTGCTATGCATATCATAGGTCTGGTCTGCTTGAGTAATCACACCTCCTGTTAGTGGCGCAGTGTTATCTCGGTTTCCTTTTAGTGCATAAAGTTCAACAAATGACGTTTTCTTTTCTGGTTTTCCCCATACAAATTTAGCGTATTGCAATTCCGCAGGCAACAAACGTTTAGCCTCGTTAGAACGCAAATAGCTATTTATTTGCATAGTGTCTTTTAAAGTTGCTGTAAAAATTACAGGCGAACCTTCATAAGTTTTTACTGGTTGCAACAAATCAAACAACGGATTTGCTTTCCCTTGTTGTACAGAGTCCTTCTTCACATCTGTAAGTAGTGAGTCTATAGCACTATTAGCCGAAAGTGTATCTGCAGCAGCGGTTGTAGCTGTTGTTTTTACAGTACTCTTAAGCTGCTCATTAAGTGCCTGCATATAAGGAATTACCTCTGTATTTTTAAATGTTTCCCAAAACTCAAGTTGGGCTGTACTTTGCAAAAGCGACTTTACACGATCTATATCCTTAGCTCCAGGCAATTCTATTAGAATACGACCAGAAGCCCCTAATCGTTGAATATTAGGTTGTGATACTCCAAATTTATCAATACGTTTGCGCAATACCTCAAATGCCGATACGATAGATTCGTCCACTTTCTTCCTAATAATAGGACGCACTTCGCTATCGCTCATCTGAAAATTAATCTGATCACTAAGCGTTTTATTAGCAAATACATCTGGTGATGCTAATTTCCCCCCATTCTTTTCGTACGCTTCAAAAAACAAATCCAAATATGTCTTATCTGTCTTGCGTAACTGAACATCAGCATCTGCCAATGATTTATTAAATATCGGGTCTTTAGAATTGTTAGCAAGACCTTTTAATATGTCATGCACAGAAATCTGAAGTATCACATTGATACCCCCTTTAAGGTCAAGACCTCTGTTCAATTCTTTTTCCTTTACTTCCGCAAAAGTAAATTTAGCAATACCGATGTTATACACATCTTTACCTAACATAGAGTCTAAATACTTAGCTTCTACAGCTTCCCGCTTCCCAACGTAATCCTGCTGAGTATTAGGTACTTTTGCCTCAGCAAACGCCTTAGCTTCATCTTCTACTCTACCCGCTACATACGTAAATGAGAGCTGGTAGATACTTACAAGCCCAAACAGCAGTGTAAATAGTTTTATAAGTCCCTTGTTTTGCATTTTTTAAATTAATTACTAAACTTTTTAATCTTCAAACCGCAAAGATATACATTTTATAAAGAATACAAAAAACATTCGTAAAAAAAAACTATATTTTTTGTAATATTTTTTCTTTTTCGCCTGAAAATCAAAGATATAATAAAATTACTTTTTTCTTATAACTGATAGGTAGTCCCTTCTTTACCATCTTTTAGCTGAATACCAAGTGCTAAAAGCGCATCGCGTATTTTGTCTGAAAGTGCAAAGTCTTTATTAGCTCGTGCCTCCATTCGCATACCGATAAGTAATTGCAACACTCCATCCAGCTTGTCGTTATTACTGCTCACTTGTTCTTCACTTTGTAAGCCCAATACCTCAAATACAAAAGAGTTTATCAAGCTTTTCAGCGTTTCCAATTCTGCTACTGAAATCTTCTCTTCTCCATTTTTCACTTGGAAAATCCATTTTACAGCTTCAAAAATATGTGCTATGAGAATTGGTGAGTTAAAATCGTCCAAAAGCGCATCATAACACTTCTGTTTCCATTCTTTTATGGGTAGTGAAGTAGGTTGTTGTACATCTGTAGTAAGCTCATTTACTATTTTCACTGCCTCCATTAGCCTATTAAATCCTTTCTCAGCAGCAAGCATCGCCTCGTTAGATATATCTAATACACTGCGGTAATGTGCCTGCATAAAGCAAAAACGAATAATCGCTGGGGCAAAAGGTTTCTCAAAAAAAGTATTATCTCCTGTAACCAATTGCATCGGTAGTATATAGTTCCCTGTTGATTTACTCATACGTTGCCCATTCATCGTCAGCATATTAGCGTGCATCCAATAGCGTACGGGGCTTTCTCCGTGTCCTGCTTTCCCTTGTGCTATTTCACACTCGTGGTGCGGAAACTTCAAGTCCATTCCCCCTCCGTGAATATCAAATTGGTTGCCAAGGTATTTAGTGCTCATCACCGTACATTCGAGGTGCCAACCTGGGAAACCATCGCCCCAGGGTGATGCCCATCGCATAATATGAGCTGGCGATGCCTTTTTCCATAGCGCAAAATCCTGTGGGTTGCGCTTCTCTCCTTGCCCGTCCAAATCACGAGTATTAGCAAAAAGTTCTTCTATGTTCCTACGCGAAAGCTCTCCGTAGTTCAGTCCGCGTTTGTTGTATTCCAATACATCAAAATACACCGACCCGTTACTTTCATACGCAAACCCATCTTTCAAAAGTTTCTCTGTAAGCTGTATTTGCTCCAAAATATGCCCCGTAGCCGTAGGTTCAATGGTAGGTGGCAAAAGGTTAAACACTTCCAACACTTTATGAAAATCAACCGTATATTTTTGTACAATCTCCATAGGCTCAAGTTTCTCAAGCCTTGATTGTTTTACAAAGCGATCGTTATTCACATCTCCATCATCGGTAAGGTGTCCCGCATCGGTAATATTCCTTACGTAACGCACCTTATATCCCAAAAACTTAAGCGTCCTATAAATAAAATCAAACGACATAAAGGTACGCACATTCCCTAAATGAACATTGCTATACACTGTAGGCCCACAAACATACATTCCCACATTATGCTCGTGCAGAGGTACAAACACCTCTTTCTCACCTGTCAATGAATTAAATATTTTTAATTGATATTCCATCGCTTATATTATATATTTTTGTTAGTAATTTCTTATTTTGCTATTTATTATTTGTCCTCAAGTAATACTTCTCTTATTTTATAACGCTCCTCATTGTTTTTTGTCCTAAGAATCATCTCACCCAAAAAGCCCGCTATAAAAAACTGCGTTCCTATAACCATTGTTACTAAAGCAATATAAAATTCAGGTCGATTGGCAATCAGTCGCCCATTGGTATTTATAAAAAGTTTATCTACACCTAAATAAGCAGCAAACAAAAAGCCTATAAAAAACATCAGTACACCAAGTGCCCCAAAAAAATGCATCGGTCGCTTGCCAAAATGCGATAAAAAACTAATTGTAATAAGGTCTAAAAAACCATTGATAAAACGGCTCATCCCAAATTTAGTAACTCCGTACTTGCGTGCTTGGTGTTGTACCACCTTTTCAGTAATACGCCCAAAACCTACATTCTTTGCCAATACAGGTATATAACGATGCATCTCACCCGATACATCTATATTTTTCACCACCTCATTCTTATAAGCCTTTAGTCCACAATTAAAATCGTGAAGCTGAAGCCCCGATGTTTTCCTCGCTGCCCAATTAAACAACTTTGAGGGTAAATTTTTAGCCAATACCGAATCGTAACGTTTCTTCTTCCAGCCCGATACCAAATCATATCCCTCTTCAGTAATCATTTTATACAAAGAAGGTATCTCATCAGGACTATCCTGCAAATCAGCATCCATAGTAATAACTACCTCGCCTTTTGCTTGCTTAAAACCCGCATTAAGTGCTTGCGATTTGCCATAGTTGCGCAAAAAACGAATCCCCTGCACCCTTTTATCTGCTGCCGATAAGCCTTTTATTACCTGCCACGAACCGTCAGTACTACCATCATCTACAAAAAGAATTTCATAGGTATAACTATGCGCTGTAAGCACTTTAGTAAGCCACTGATACAATTCAGGCAATGATTCTTGCTCATTAAGGAGCGGTATAACTACTGATATATCCACAATTTTTCGTTTAAGGCGCAAATATAAAAAATATTTGCTAAATAAAACTCCTTTTTATCACCAATATTTAAAAAATATTAACCTCAAATTCTAATAAAATACCAAACTGTTGCTGCACTTGTTCTCTAACGTAATGCGCCACAGCCAATACCTCCTTGCCTGTAGCCTTACCGTAATTTACAAGCACTAAGGCTTGTTCAGTATGTACCCCCGCATCACCTTTGCGATAACCTTTCAGTCCGCAAGTATCTATAAGCCAGCCTGCGGGTACTTTCACTTGTTGTTCATCAATAGGATAATGAGGTATAGCAGGATATTTTTGCTGAAGTGTCACAAACGCCTCTTTGCTAATAATCGGATTTTTAAAAAAACTACCACTATTGCCTATCTGCGCAGGATTAGGCAATTTGCGCTCGCGTATAGCTATCACTGCTTTTGCAACATCAGAGGGCGTTGGTTGGGTAATTCCCTCTTGCTGAAGTTGTTGCTCTATAGCCCCATAAGTTGTGTGCAACCTATGATTTTTTTTCGTAAGTTTAAAGGTAACCGCTGTAATGATATAATTCCCCTTTTCTTTCCCTTTAAACACCGATTCCCGATAACCAAAAGCACATTCTTCATTAGTGAAAACTCGTTTCTGCAAAGTGTGAATATTAATAGCCTCACAACTTTCCATCACATCTTTAATCTCCACCCCATAAGCCCCTATATTCTGTATAGGAGTAGTCCCCACATTGCCATAAATAAGTGCCAAATTTTCAAGCCCTCCATAGCCCTGTTGCAAAGTGTATAACACAAACTGGTGCCAATTTTCACCCGCTTGTGCTTTCAGCCAAATGTGCGTGTCGGTTTCTTTTACTTTTTCAATACCTTTTAGTAATATATGAAAAACAGGTGCTTTAATATCCTGAGTAAGCAACATATTGCTCCCGCCACCCAAAACAAACGGATTTTTATATTGTTGTAGTGCAGCCAAAAGTGTTGCTTCAGAATCTATAGAAAGAAGAATATCCGCCTCAGCTGCTATATTAAAAGTATTCGGAATAAGCATTACAAATATGATTGATAAAGCAATATATTAAAGTCCCAAAGTGCTCATTAGTTGTGCCATTTTTTCAGTATCACTCGGCATTGGAGCATTGATAGATACAATTTTCCCGTCTTTATCTACAGCCATAAAGCGTGGTATATTCCTCAAGTCATACAAATTATTAAATAATTTTTTCACTTCAGGACTCGCATATAAGTGAACCCCACTCAGCTTTTTCTCTTTCACCATCGCCTTCCACGCCTCTTTATCTCGGTCTACCGAAATACTTACAAAAGTGATTGGCTTCCCTTTATACGCTTGTTGCAACTCCTCTAAGGCAGGCAATTGTTTTCTACAATCAGGACAATAAGTAGCCCATATATCTATAAAAATAGCTTTCCCTTCTAAGTTCAGCTGTTTATAGCTTACAGGTTTATCATTTATATCTACCACCCCTTCAAAAGGAGGAAAAGGCTGTCCCGCCTTTAGTCTATTTAGCTCACCAATAACATAGTCCAACATATCTTTTTGTTGAAGTTCAGCATCTTTTGTATTTTCTTTCAATAAAGCTATCAAAGCTTCATTAGTTTCTTCCGATGAAATAGGCGAAATACCCTCCAATAGATCAAAAGCAAGGCTTTTTTTGATATTTTCTGACTTCAAAGTATTGAAATCAGCCAAAATTTTACCCCAAGGGTCATTAAACTCATATTTTCTCAAGTAAGTCCTAATCTTTTCTCTAAAAAGATTAGACACCAAGTCCTTATATGACGGATAAGCATCAAAATCTGCTGCATTATCAGTATCTACTTTGCTGAGTTCTTCCTCTATTTTTTTGAATATAGGTGCATCTTCTTCAGCATAATCTAGGTGCTTTAAATAATATTCCGATTTAAAGTACAGCAAATAATAAGCATTATTTTTCTTTTCATTAGCTACAAAGTCTGCTGGTAAGTTTTTAGTGTTTGACAGCAAGCTATCGTATTTTTTTTCAAAATCTCCTATAGTTTTTGCAAACTCAGCAGGTTCCACTTCCAAAAGAGGAGTAACAGATAAAGAGCTTAAATCACCTTTCTCTTGAGAAGGTACATTCATACTCGTTCTTGCTTGCTGATATGCTTTAATAGCCTCGTCAGGGTTATTACAAGCTACAACCCCCAATAAAACAAGTGAAATGACAAATATTTTCTTCATAATGCAAAAGATTATTAAATAATGACAAAGGTACAACTTTTTTTTATTTGTACAACCAATTTTCACAAATTTGTTACCAACGCCAATTCAACCCATAGTTATTCATTTTTTATTACCATTCATCATCTTCAGATATAGAAAAACTACCATTGCAAAACCATTCGTTACGTTCTCCTACTTTTAGGTGAGCATTTATATCTGTTTTTTCTTGATTCACTTCTACAATAAGTTCTCCTGCCTTATCTTCTTGCCCCTTAAATGCTTTCTCAAAAACATCCATTGCTTCTTTTACATTGAACTTGATAGAAGCTTTATAAATAATGCCTTTTTCATCATAAAATTTAATATATACAACAAAGGGTACTGACCTTTGAGCAATGGTTGTGTATCGAAATTTTTCAGGGATACTATATTTTTCTATTTGATTTTCACCCCATATTCTTTCACCAAATAATTCTTCTATTTCACGATTAAGACCTTGGTAATAATAAGAGTGAATGAATTTTGTTCTGTCTTTGGTAATAAGAGTCATTTTCCAAGGATAACGTTTTCTAAAGGTATCCCATATTCCATAAGGAATCTTAAGAATATCATCTTCTTTAACAGAACTTTCAGTAACAGGTGTACCGCATTCATTGTGTTTCATCAATATTTTCTTCTTAGGCATACCTAATTTTATAGCATAATCTCTATTTTCTATAGTATGCTCATCCAAGACAACATCTCCTGTTCTTTTATAATATTGACTTGCTTCTTCTTTAGTTACAAAATGAATATCTTTTGTCTTTTTTGCTTGGTAACGCCCTACTTCTACAACCCTACCATAGTTGTGTAACCAAACAAAAACCACTCCTCCTGGAGCTAAACCTACAGATATATTATACTCTTCTATTTTTGGAGCAATATCATTCTCATTAAGAGAAAGAGTATACACCTTATCTTTTAAAAGTTCTTCTATCTTAACGCTGTCTAAAGGTTGATCTTCTAAGAGATATTCACATTTTTCTACATACGAAAGCCAAGAAACATCCAAGTGAGTAGGAACCCCTTTAGCTTCACCTTCTTCGGCATTTTTAAAAAGACCTGGTGTTCCATTACTTATTGAAAAAAGGGGAAAAGGACAATCGTTTTCAAATATAAAATTTGAACTTGTTCCAAATTTACTAGCTCCATCTTTTCCATATACTACCCCGCGATAAGTTCTTATAGGGTAGCCCGCTACAGGTTTCACATAAGCGACCCAATGATATTCTTTATTCATATTTTCTTTTTCCTTTACTTTACAAGAAGTTAATGATGAAAATAAAATTAATATGGTTATGATTATATTTTTCATAAAAACAGATTAATAACATGTTCAACTCTCTACTAATATTTTCCTATAATTTTGTGGTTTAAAGGTACTATTTTTAAGACAATCATAAAAAGTTATAAAGCATCAAGTTGTTAATGAACTATTGACATTATATTTGAATAATTTATTAAACACTCATAACAAACATACGATTTCGTATCTAGAATCTGAATTAAGCGATATGAATTTGAAAGCCCATTCCAGCCCATAGGTTGATTTACAAATAATATGAGATTATCTTTTTGATAAACTTCAGCATTTTCACCATAATCTATAGCTATTTTATCAAAGTCTACAGGTAAGCTATCTATGAGAATTCTACTAATTTTTATAGTGTTATCATTAATTGTATAGTGTCTCTCATTTGATTTATAATCTAATGCTCTTAATCCTTGTATGAATTTTATCTTATTATTTCCAATAATAAATGTTTCAGAATAAGGATTTTTCTTATCTGTTGCCCAAGGAATAATACTGTCTACTGCTATTTTTTTGAATTGATTGAGATATTTATCTATAGCATCATTCCCTACTAATGATGTTATAGAAACTGTATCTATTATAGATGTTTTATGGATAGAATGGTCATTATTATTTTGTGGTCTCTTATTCGTATAATTACAAGAAAAGAACACAAAAAGAAGAAAACTTATCAGAATTATTTTTTTTCGTACCATCTTATTATAGTCTATAAAATTAAAACTTATGTAATTTCAATTCAGAAAAAGGT
>NZ_KB291344.1:1077-1662 GCF_000318275.2 Capnocytophaga sp. oral taxon 332 str. F0381 | reverse complement strand
GCAGGGAAATAGTTAAAAACAGGTTATTTTTCATCTTCCTTACTATAGTTTATAAAATTAAAACTTATGTGAATCCAATTTAGAAAAAGGTATTTGCTCTATCTTTGAAAGAGATAGTTTATTATTCTTATATTCAAGATAGATATAATAGTGATAGTTCCCCACAGGTGAATGAGAGAAATTTGTTAGATCTAACTTTAAAAGCGTTTTGTCTTTACGTTTTTGATACTTAATTTGCATAGGAACACAATGATAAATAGTCCTTATGTGTGTAGTATCTAAAATGACAAAATGGTTATTAAATTGAATTTTTGCTCTCTTTCTACCTAACTTTAAAAGCTCTTCTTTAAGATTTGCATCAAGGAGAGCAAAGGGAGAAGATTTCTCATTGAAATAGTCATTATCTTCTGCTATAAAAAGTTTTATTTTATCTTTAAAGAAAGTTTCTTCAAGCACATAATACCTATTACACAATTTTGTCCCATCTTCTTTACAGTCAAAATTACCATTTTTAGAAGGGATTTCTATAAAATAATAATTATCATACACTTTTCTAATACTATTTTGTGCTAAGCAAGAGAATGC
>NZ_KB291344.1:0-1057 GCF_000318275.2 Capnocytophaga sp. oral taxon 332 str. F0381 | reverse complement strand
ATTATAGGAAGAGCTTTTAGCTCTCTCTCATACCAAGATCCAAGTATTCCCGGCTGACTTCGCTTTTTGCCTGCGAAACTTGAGTTTATTATTATTGCCACTCTTCAATTTCATTAATTCGCAAATCTACATTACAAATCCAAACTTCTCTTTCTCCTACTTTTAAACATATATTAGCATCTGTTTTTGTATTATTTACCTCTATGATCAAATTACCAACTTCATTCTCTTGCCCTTTAAAGGCTTTTTCAAAACTATCCATTACTTCAGCCACATTAAAATTATTCCATAATCGATAAAGTTTACCATCATCTCCAAACCATTTTATAAATATAACAAAAGGTATAGCCCTTGGTATAAGAGAAGTATATTGAAATTTTTCAGGAATTTTATATTTTTCTATTTGGTTTTCTCCCCAAGTACGTTCTCCAAACAATATTTCCCCTTCATGATTAAGTCCCCCATAATAATAGGAATGTATATACTTATTTTTATCTTTAGTAATAAGGGTCATTTTCCAGAGATAACGTTTTCGATAACTATCCCATAATCCATAAGGAATCTTAAAAACATCTTCTATAACAAGAGGTTCAGTAACAGATGTCCCACACTGTTGATACTGCATTCGTATTTTTTCTTTTGGGAGTCCTAATTTTATAACATAATCTCTTTGTTCTATAGTGTGTTCATCTAAAATAACATCTCCTGTTCTTTTATAATATTCGTCGGCTTCTTTTTTGGTTACAAAATCAATATCTTTTATCTTTTTTGCTTGGTAACGTCCTACTTCTATAACCCTACCATAGTTGTGTAACCAAACAAAAACTACTCCACCAGGGGCTAAACCTACTTGTATATTATATTCTTCTATTGTTGGAGCTGTATCATCCGCTATTGAGATTCTGTATACCTTTTCCTCTAAAAGTTGAGCTATCTTCAGAGAATCTAAAGGCTGGTCTTCTAAGAGATATTGGCATTTTTCTACATACGAAAGCCAAGAAACATCTAAGTGAGTAGGAACCCCTTTAGCTTCACCTTCTTCGGCATTTTTAAAAAG
>NZ_KB291343.1:0-502 GCF_000318275.2 Capnocytophaga sp. oral taxon 332 str. F0381 | reverse complement strand
CATTTCTTTCAAGTGTTAAAGAGAAGGCATTTACAGTAACTGTGATTTCAGCGGTTTTGTTTTGGCTGTCTTTTACAGTTACTTTGGTAGTACCTGCGGCTTTTGCTTCAATACGCACTTTGTTATTTACTACTGAAGCGGTAACTTTGCTATTATCGGCTACCTGAACGGTATAGCCACCATTACCACTAAAAATTGCTACTTCGGCAGTAGTGCCTGCATTGATAGTAAGGGCGGTTCTTTCAAGCGATAAACCACGTGGTTTTACAGTAACTGTGATTTCGGCGGTTTTGTTTTGACTGTCTTTTACGGTTACTTTGGTAGTACCTGCGGCTTTACCTTCAATACGCACTTTATCGCCTACAATAGTAGCTGTTGCTTTGCTATTATCCGCTACTTGCAGAGTATAATTACCGTTACCTGCTGTAATTGCTACTTCCACAGCGGCATCGGCATTTACTTCTACTGCATTTCTTTCAAGTGTTAAAGAGAAGGCATTTAC